>DATCEL010000157.1:0-8728 GCA_036510115.1 Caulobacteraceae bacterium | reverse complement strand
TCGAGGTGAACGACAATTACATGGAGCGCTACGCCACGGTGTTCAAACCCACCGAGGTCAAGATGATGCTGGCGGCCTTTTCCAACATGGAAACCATCCACATCGCCGCCTACGCCCTGCTGCTGGAAACCATCGGCATGCCGGAATCGGAGTTTTCGGCGTTCATGGAGCTGGAGGCTCTGAAGGCCAAGCACGACTACATGAAGCAGTTCGGCGTCGGTTCGCACGCCGATATCGCCCGCACCCTGGCCATGTTCGGCGGCTTCACCGAGGGGCTGCAGCTGTTCGCCAGCTTCGCCATGCTGATGAACTTCCCGCGCTTCAACAAGATGAAGGGCATGGGCCAGATCATTTCCTGGAGTGTGCGCGACGAGAGCCTGCACTGCGAAGGAATCGTCAAGCTCTACCATGCCTTCAAAGCCGAGACTGGCGCGGTGACCAAGTCGGTCGCCGACGACATCGTCGATTGCTGCAAGACCGTGGTCAGCCTTGAAGACCGGTTCATCGATCTGGCCTTCGACGCCGGCGAGGTGCAGGGCATGACCCCCGCCGACATCAAGTCCTACATCCGCTTCATCGCCGACTGGCGCCTTCGCCAACTGGCTCTGCCGACCGTCTATGGGGTCACCGAAAACCCGCTGCCGTGGCTGCAGAGCCTGCTTTCCGGCGTCGAGCACGCCAATTTCTTCGAGGCGCGGGCGACCGAATATTCCAAGGCGTCTAGCCGCGGGGCCTGGCAGGGCGAAGCCGGCGTGTGGACCGAATTCGACCGGATGCTGGACCGCCGCAAGGAACCCGCGCCGGCGCAGTGACAGCCCCCACCGTTCACGGGGGGAGATCCGTCTCGCAATTGTCGCTCGGGCTGGCTAACAGAGCGCCATGATTCGACATCTGCCCCTGGAAGGGGTCGAGAACTTTCGCGATTTCGGCGGCTACGCCACCGCGTCCGGGCGCCGACTGCGCGCCGGGCGACTCTTTCGCTCGGCCTCTCATGGTCGGGCGACCGACGCCGATTTGGAAGCGATCGCGGCCCTCGAGATCGCCGTGGTCATCGACCTGAGGCGCAGGGAGGAGCGCGAGCGCGACCCGTCGCGCCGGCACGGCGCCTTCGCCGGCGAGGTGATCGTCAGCGACATCGGCGAGGAGGAGGTGGACTCCTGGGTGGCGCACATGACCGCGCCGGATCTCAGCGAGGCCTCGGTCCACGCCTATCTGCTCGGCTACTACGCCCAGGCGCCGCTGAACCCCAGGATCGCTCACCTTTATCGCCGCTATTTCGAGCGCCTGTCCCGGGCCGGGGGGCCGATGCTGATCCACTGCGCGGCTGGCAAGGATCGGACCGGCATTCTCGTCGCCCTCACCCACCACCTAGCCGGCGTCCATCCCGACGACATGATGGCCGACTATCTGGCCACCAACGATCCCGAACGCATCGCTCGACGACTGCCGATGGTCGCCGAATCGATCCGCGAACTCAGCGGCCGCGAACCGCCGGAAGCGGCCGTGCGCGTGGCCATGGGCGTCGCGCCGGACTATCTGCACGCCGCCTGGGCGGCGATGGCCGGGCGCCACGGCGATGTCGACGGCTATCTCGAACGCGAACTCGGCATCGACAAGGCGCGGCGGGCCGCGCTCGAAGAGCGTTTGCTGGAATAGGGCGCGCGGCGGGCGCCCTTAGTTGGGGAAGTCCGGCGGCGCGACCGGATCGATGCGAAGCTGGGAGCCGGCGGGAACGCTCCATTCGCCGTGGAAGGCGAAGTCGAGGCTGTGGCAGAGCTTGACCGGCCCGCCTGCCGGATCGTCGCCGACGACCTTGGCGTGCAACGCCTCGCCATAGCGGACCGGACTGAGAGCCAGCCAGGCTCGTTTCGAGCCTGGGCACAGGGCGTCGATGAACGCCCCGCCATCGTCGGCCGGCAGGACACGGTAGAGCTGGCGCTCGCGCGCGTCGGCGCCCAGCGCGCGGGAGACGCCGTCTCGGCCGCCGATGTCGGCCCGGGCGAGATCGGTGGTCGCCTTGGCCTCCGTCGCCCGCATCTGCATGACCCGCGCGCCAAACATCCGCTGGTCGATGACCAAGGTCACCGGCCCGGTGACCGCCCGCGTCTCGGCGTCGGCCGGATCGTAGGAGAACTGACGGATGCCGGCGTGCGCGCCCCCGGCGGAAAGCAAAATGGCGAGCGCGGCGCCAACCTTTCCCACAGGGAGAGGGGCCATCATGCAGCCTCCAGAGCGCGGTCGAGGTCGCGGGCCAGATCGCGCGGACTTTCCAGGCCGACCGACAGCCGCACCCAGCCGGGCGTCAGGCCAATCTCCGCCCGCTGGTCCTCGGTCATCGAGCGGTGAGTGGTGGTGGTCGGGTGAGTGGCCATGGATTTGGCGTCGCCGAGATTGTTGGAAATGTCGATGATCTCCAAGGCGTTGAGGAAAGCGAAGGCCGCTTCGCGCGAGCCGAGATCGAAGGCCACTAGCGTGCCCCCGCCGCTCATCTGCCGCGCGGCGATGGCGTGCTGTGGATGGTCCACCCGGGTGGGATAGCGGCAGGCGCGCACCTTGGCGCTGGCGGCCAGCCGGTCGGCGAGGGTCGCCGCCGTCTCGCTCTGGCGGCGGACGCGCAGGTCGAGGGTTTCCAGGCCCTTGAGCAACAGCCAGGCGTTGAACGGCGAAAGCGCCGGACCGGTATGGCGCATCGGATCCTTGTAGGCTTGATCGAGCATCTCCGCGTCGCCGAGGATGGCGCCACCCATCACCCGGCCCTGGCCGTCGATGTGCTTGGTCGCCGAATAGACGACGACATCCGCGCCCAGCTTCAGCGGCGACTGGAAGATCGGGGTGGCGAAGACATTGTCGACCACGACCTTGGCCCCGATCTCGTGGGCGATGGCGCAGATGGCGGCGATGTCGGCGATCTCGAGCAGGGGGTTGGCCGGGCTTTCGAGGAAAAATACCTTGGTGTTCGGCCTGACCGCCGCGCGCCAGGCGGAGATATCGGGTCCGTCCACCAGAGTGGTCTCGACCCCGAAACGCGGCGCCCAGGTGTTGAGGATCCAGCGGCACGAACCAAACAGCGCCTTGCCGGAAACCACATGATCGCCGGCGGAAAGCAGGCCCATCAGCGCCAGATGCACCGCCGCCATGCCCGACGCCGTCGCCCGGCACGCCTGCGCGCCCTCGAGCAAAGCCAGGCGTTCCTCGAACATGGACACGGTGGGGTTGCCATAGCGGGCGTAAATGAAACCCGGCTCCGCCCCAGCGAAACGCGCGTCGGCGGCCTCGGCGCTGTCGTAGGCGAAGCTCTGGGTGAGGAAGAGCGCCTCGGCCATCTCGCCGTGCGGCGAGCGCGCCAGACCGCCGCGCACGAGGCGGGTGGCGATATCCCAGTCGTTCGGATCCTCGGCCATGCGCTTCTCGGGTGACGGAAAAAGGCGGCGCATCAATGGCGCCGGCGGCCGAGCGGTCAAGGGCGAGAGTGTCTGGAGGTGACGCGCGACGAAGGATACTAAGCCCTATGACTCTGGCTCCTGTTCCATTTCGCGCCGCCCTGATCGCCGCGTTTTGCCTCGGCCCGATCTCCGGCGCGCGGGCTAAAGGCGCCGACATCATGGGGCGTTGGATCATAGCCAAGGCCGAACTCGCGCCGTGGGCCGACCCACTGCAGCGCGGCGGCCGGGCGGAGGAACGGCGCCTCGTCGGCAAAACGGTAACTTTCGCGCCTCACGCCGTGACCGGTCCCGCGCCGCTGGGCTGCGGGCGCGCCACCTACAGCCTCCATGACGATACGGCCGATCTGCTGTTCGAGGGCTCGCTCGCCGAGCCGGACCAGATCGGCAGGCCGCGTAACCCGGAGGCGTTGGCGCGCGCCCTTGGCATGACGACACACACGGTCCGTACGGTGGAAACGAGCTGTTCCGAAGTCGCCTATCACCAGTTCTCGCGCACGACGCTGGTTTTCGGCCTGAACAACCGCATCTACACCCTACGCCCGGCGTCTGGGGGCCGCTGAGGCGCCAGCCCCGCTCCCCTAGCCCTTCTTCTTGGGCGGCGGGCTCAGGAACGATTTACTCGCCGCCGCTGGCTTGGGCTTGTCGGCCTTCGGTTTGCGGATCTCGCGATTGCTTTTCTTCTGTCCTTTGGCCACGGCGGTTCTCCATTCAAGGGACTGTCGCACATCCGGCGGCGGCGAGCGGCTACGGCAATCTCGCCGACGTCGAAGCCTATCACACCATGGCCCTCTGGCTCGAGCAATGGCGACACGCGGACAGGCGTTTTGCCGGCCAGCGATCGCGATTGCGTTCCGCGGCCGTGAAGCGTTCATTGCCGTCGGACGGCGCATGGCGAAGGGGGCTCGATGCCAGAGGCTTTTGACTTCATCGTGGTGGGCGGCGGCTCGGCCGGCGCCGTCATCGCCGCGCGCCTGAGCGAAGACCCGACTTGCCGCGTCGCCCTTCTCGAAGCCGGCGAGCGTCCGCCCGAGCGCGAACTGATGCCGGCCGCCTGCGCCAGTCTGCAGCTCGACCCCAAGACCGACTGGATGTTTACCGCCGATCCCGGCCGCGCGGGTCTCGGCCTCCACGGCCGCCGCATGCCCGTGCCGCGCGGCAAGATGCTCGGCGGCTCCTCGGGCATCAACTACATGGCCTATGTGCGCGGCCACCCCGGCGACTTCGACGGCTGGGCCAAGCGCGGCGCCGCCGGCTGGGCCTATGCTGACGTGGCGCCCTATTTCCGCAAGATCGAGGATTTCACCCCCAGCAACGAAATCACCATCGATCAAAGCGTCCATGGAGAGGGTGGCCCGGTGAGCGTCGGGGTGCGCTCGCCGGTGTTTCCCGCCTGCCGCGACTTCGTGGACGCCGCCGGCGCCGCCGGCATTCCCCGCGGCGACTACAATGGCCGCGACCGCGGCGGACCCGCCGGTGTCGCCTCCCTGATGCAGACCAACACCCGCGCGGGCAAGCGCTCAAGCACCTACCACGCCTTCCTCGAAGGCGAGACCGAACGGCGGCCGAATCTGACCATCATCACCGGCGCCCATGTGACCCGGATCCAACTCGATGGCGACAAGGGCAGCCTCGCGGCGCGCGGCGTCGAATACCGGACCGCCGACGGCGAAACCCGAACCTTGAGGGCGGCGCGCGAGGTCATCCTCAGCGCCGGCGCGGTGGGCTCGCCACACCTTCTGATGTTGTCGGGCATTGGACCGCGCCGCGAACTGGAAGCCGCCGATGTCGTCTGCCGCCACGAACTTCCGGCGGTGGGCAAGCACCTGAAAGATCACATCCAGTGCGCGATGTTCTTTCCCGCTCCGGGCGTCGGCACAGCCATGGCCGAGATCGGTGTTTCCGCCGGGCCGGACGCCCTGCGCGCGCCGGCTGGGCCCTTGCCGGCCGATCCGGCCGACGACGGCTCCCTGACCGGGGACCTGGCGGCGTTGAAGGCCGAGGCCGAGCGCCGCCTGGCCGAATGGCAAGCCACCGGCAGCAGCCTGATCGCCTCGTCGCTCTATGACGCCGTCGCCTTCTATTCCACGGGTCTGGGCGATCCGCACAGCCACGACGCCCAGATCGGCTTCATTCCCTGCGGCTACGACGAAGACCTGTTCTCCGCCCGGCTCAACATCGACACCTCGCGCTATTTCGCCGATGCGGCCGCCAGCCTGGCGTCCGACCGGGAGAGCGTCATCGTGTTGGCCAATCCGGTGCTGCCGCACAGCGAGGGCGAGATCGTGCTGGAAAGCGCCGATCCGGCCACGCCGCCGGCGATCCGCATGAATTATTTCGCCGATCCGCACGATCTGAAGGTGATGGTGTCGGTCATGCGCCGCGTTATCAACATCGTCGAGAACTGGCCGGGGCCGGTGAAGCCAGACGCTCTCAACATCCCGCCGATCCTGGCCAAAAAGCACGGCTATACGCCGGGCTCACAGCCCAGCGATGCTCTGCTGGAAAATATGGCGCTGCACTTTTCCACCACCGTCTACCACCTGTCGTGCACCTGCCGCATCGGCGACGTGGTCGATCCGCGGCTGCGGGTCTTCGGCGTCAAGGCCCTGCGCGTCGCCGACGCTAGCATCATGCCCGAGATCGTCAGCGGCAACACCAACGCCGCCTCGATGATGATCGGCGAAAAGGCCGCCGAGATCATCGCCCGCGACCATGGCGTGAAGCTAAATCGATTCGTCGGCGAACTCGGCGCCTAGGTCGCGCTTTTCGCCGTTCACAGCCGCGCCGTGACCAGCGGACCGATCTGCGCGAACACCGCATCGATTTGCGCCGGGGTCGGCGCGCCACCCTGAGTGTAGGCGCAGATCAGCAGGCGACCCCTAGGCCCCGGCCACGCCACGGCGATGTCGCCGGCCGCGTCCTTGCCGTCGTTCCCGGTCTTGTCGCCGATCGTCCAGCTCTTGGACAAGCCGGCGCGGATACGGTTGTCGCCCGTCTGGCAGCCGATCAGCCACCCCGTAAGCCGCTCGCGCGAGCCGTCCGACAAAACCTTGCCGAAGACAAAGCGGCGGAAATTGCCGACCATGGCGGCCGGGGTGGTGGTGTCATGCGGATCGCCCGGCGGCGAGCGGTTCAGCAGCGGCTCGTTGTGATCCAGCCGCGAAACCCGGTCGCCGATAGAACGCCAGAAGGCGGTCAGGGCCGCCGGGCCGCCGATCCGCGCCAGAAGCAGATTGGCGCAGGCATTGTCGCTGAATTCGACCGCCGCCTTGCACATCTCCTCCACCGACAGCGCACCCTTGGCGAGGTTGGCCTTGGCCACGGGAGCGTATTCACCGAGGTCCCCGGGTCCGAAAGCGATCAGATCTCCCAGGCGGTCCTGCCCGCGATCCACGCGGGTGAGGACACAGGCCGCCAGAGACGCCTTGAAGGTGCTGCACATGACGAAGCGCTCATCGGCGCGCCAGGCGATCGACGCCCCGGTGTCGATATTGTGGGCGTAGAGGCCTACGCGACCGCCGCTCTGGCGTTCGTAAGCCGTCAGCGGTTCAAACGCGGCTTCGGCGCCCGCCGGCCACGCCAGAAGCGCCGGTGCGGCCACCAGGAGGGCGCGTCGGTCGAGTCTCATTGTCCCCTCGCGATAAATCAGAATGTGACTTCAGGCTCTCCTGTAGGCACGGACGCAAACGATTCAAATCGGGCGCCGCCCCTTTCCCACGTGAACCGCGATCACTAAGATGTGGTCCGACGCCGCCCGGCGAGCCCGCGCGCGCGACCCAATTCAAGTCCGCCCCCTTAAGGAGATCGGCATGCGCGAGTACATGAAATTCTACATCGATGGCCAATGGGTCGATCCGGTGACGCCGAAGAGCCTTGAGGTGATCAATCCGGCCAACGAAGGCGTCGCCGGGCGCATTTCCGCCGGTTCGGCCGCCGACGTCGACAAGGCGGTGAAGGCCGCCCGCAAGGCCTTCGAGACCTATTCCAAGACCACGCGCGAAGAGCGCATCGATCTTCTGGAGCGCATTCAGGCCGAATATCAGAAGCGTTTCGGCGACATCGCCCACGCCATCACCGAGGAAATGGGCGCGCCGGCCAGCCTGGCGCAGCGGGCGCAGGCCCCGATCGGCATCGCCCACATCGCCACCGGCATCGCCGTGCTGAAGAACTTCCAGTTCGAGGAAGATCGCGGTCCGACGCGCATCGTCAAGGAACCGATCGGCGTCTGCGGCATGATCACCCCCTGGAACTGGCCGATCAATCAGATCGCCTGCAAGGTGGTGCCGGCGCTGGCCACCGGCTGCACCATGGTCCTCAAGCCCTCGGAAGAAGCCCCGTTCTCGGCCATCATCTGGGCCGAAGTCATGCATGCCGCGGGCGTGCCGGCGGGCGTGTTCAATCTGATCAACGGCACGGGCGCGGAAGTCGGCGCGGCGATCTCCGCCCATCCGGGGATCGACATGGTCTCCTTCACCGGCTCGACGAGAGCTGGGGTGGAAGTGGCCAGGGCCGCGGCCGCCACGGTCAAGCGCGTGGCTCAGGAGCTGGGCGGCAAGAGCCCGAACATCATCCTTGAGGACGCCGATTTCACCGCGGCCGTCGGCGGTGGCGTGCGCCATGTGATGCAGAACTCGGGCCAGTCGTGCAACGCGCCCACCCGCATGCTGGTGCCGTCGAAAAAGATGGGCGAGGCGATCGTCATCGCCAAGGAAGCCGCGGATTCGACCACCGTCGGCGACCCGAGCGGCAACGCCCAGATCGGCCCGGTGGTCAACAGGAGCCAGTGGGAGAAGATCCAGCGACTGATCAAGGCCGGCATCGACGAAGGCGCGACCCTGGTCACCGGCGGCGCCGGTCGGCCCGACGGTCTCGACAAGGGCTTCTATGTAAAGCCGACGGTGTTCGCCAATGTGAAGAACGACATGACTATCGCCAAGGAGGAGATCTTCGGACCGGTGGTCTCGATCATGGGCTACGAGAGCGTCGACGAGGCCGTCAATGTCGGCAACGACACCGAATACGGCCTGGCCGCCTATATCTCGGGGACCGACATGACCAAGGTGCGCGAGGTGGCGTCACGGCTGCGCGCCGGCCAGGTGTCGATCAACGGCGGCGGCGGCGACATGACCGCGCCGTTCGGTGGCTACAAGATGAGCGGCAACGGGCGCGAATGGGGCGACTTCGGCTTCGCCGAATATCTCGAGATCAAGGCGGTGCTGGGCTACACGCCCAAGCAGGCGGCGGAGTAGCGCCTCAGAATTCCTCTCCGGCCGCCGCGCGGCGGG
>DATCEL010000156.1:0-4192 GCA_036510115.1 Caulobacteraceae bacterium | reverse complement strand
CGCCTTCTACGTCTGCCCGTTCCTGGCCGACGCGCCCGTGGCCGCCTTCGCCCATCCCGATCACCCGGACCGAAAACCCAATCCTGGGATGATCCTGCGCGCCCTGGCCGACTGGTCGATCGACCCGACGCGGGCTCTGCTCATCGGCGATGCTGACCGCGACCTGGAAGCCGCTCGCCGCGCGGGGGTCAAGAGCGTGCTGTTTCCCGGCGGCGACCTCGCCGAGTTTGTCGATCACATCGCCTTACCGAAATGAATCGATACAGCTTTTGTCTCGCGGTTCGCGGCCGCGCGCGGGTAAGGAAACGCGCTCCATGATCCCGTTCATTGATCTCGCCGCGCAGCAAGCGCGCATCCGCCCGAACCTGGACGCCGCCATCGCCCGCGTGCTCGCCCATGGCGCCTATGTCATGGGTCCCGAGGTCGCAGCCTTCGAAAAGGCCCTGGCGGAATTCTGTGGCGGGGGGTTGGCGCTCTCCTGCGCCAACGGCACCGATGCTTTGGCCCTGCCGCTGATGGCCTGGGAGATCGGGGCCGGCGACGCCGTCTTCTGCCCTTCGTTCACCTTCACTGCCACGCCGGAGGTGATCCCGTGGACCGGGACGACGCCGGTGTTTGTCGATATCGAGCCCGATACCTATTGCCTGAGCCCCGATCATCTCGAGGCGGCCATTGAGATGGTGAAGGCGGACGGTAGCTTGACCCCGCGGGCGGTGATCGCCGTCGACCTCTTCGGACATCCGGCCGACTATCCGCGGATCGCCGAAATCTGCCGCCGGCATGAGCTGAAACTGATCGCCGATTCGGCCCAGGGCTTCGGCTGCACCCTGGCCGGCGAGCATCCCATCCATTGGGCGGACGCGGTTTCGACCAGCTTCTTTCCAGCCAAGCCGCTCGGCTGTTATGGCGACGGCGGCGCCGTGATCGTCGGCGATCCGGCTCTGTGGGAGCGGATGGATTCCCTGCGCGTCCACGGCAAGGCGGTGAAGAGCGACGGCGCGGCGGCGGATTCGCCGCACGATCCGAAATACCTCAACGCCCGTATCGGCATGAACTCGCGGCTGGATACGCTGCAGGCCGCGATCCTTCTGGAAAAATTGGCCATCTTCGCTTCCGAGATCGAGACCCGGCAGGCCGTCGCCGACCGCTATGCGGCGGGCCTCGACGGCGCGGTGCTGTCGACGCCCAAAGTCCGAGACGGCGTCTCTGTCTGGGCCCAATATGTGATCGAGCACCAGAACCGCGATGGTCTGGCCGCGCACCTGCGCACCCAGGGCATTCCCACCGCGGTCTACTATCCCGTGCCGATGCATCGGCAGGCGCCCTACGCCCATTTCCCGCAAGGCTCTGGCGGCTTGCCGGTCTCCGACGCCAAGGCGTCGACCGTCCTCGCCCTGCCGATGCACCCCTACCTCGCACCGGAGGTCCAGGACCGCATCATTGCAGCGGTCCGGGGCTTCAACGGATAGCGCCTATTCCACGTCCGCCGCTGGCGCCGCCAGCATTCGCTCCAGCGTGGTGAGTTCGTCGGCCTCGCGGGCGGGCTTGTCCCAGCGGATGCGGTTGATGCGCGGAAAGCGCATGGCGACGCCGGATTTGTGCCGCGTCGAGCGCTGCAAACCCTCGAAGGCCACCTCAAGCACCAGGCCGAAACTTTCGTCCGCGCGCACCGCGCGAACCGGCCCAAACCGCTCGGTGGTGTTGTCGCGCACGAAGGCGTCCAGCAATTTGAGTTCCTCGTCGGTGAAGCCGAAATAGGCCTTGCCCACCGGCGTCAGGGTCCGGCGGCCGACGGCGTCCTCCCGCCAGACGCCGAAAGTGTAGTCGGAATAGAAGCTCGACCGTTTGCCGTGACCACGCTGGGCGTACATCAGCACCGCGTCGATGAGATGCGGGTCGCGCTTCCACTTGAACCACGGACCCTTCGGCCGGCCGGGCTGGTAGATCGAATCCCAGCGCTTGAGCATCAGGCCCTCGGCCTGGCGGGCGTCGCCGGCCGGCGGGGTAAGACGCAGAGCGGCCAGTGCCTCCCAGCTCGCGAACGGCTGCAGGGGCGACAGATCGATGCGGCCACCGCCGATCTTGCCGACGAAGGCCTCCAGCCGGGCGCGGCGGTCGCGGAAAGGAAGGCCGCGCAGGTCATCCTCCCCATCCATCAACAGATCGTAGGCGCGAATTCCGGCCGGGTAGGCGGCAAGCAGCTTGGCGTCGGCGCTCTTCCGATTGAGCCTCTGCTGCAGATCGCCGAACGAGGCGACCTGGCCGCCGCGCATCACCAACAGCTCGCCGTCGATGGCGCCGTCGAAATCGAGGGCGTCGATCACGTCCGGAAAGGCGGCGGCGATGTCCTCGCCGGTGCGGCTGTAGAGGCGTCGCTCGCCGCGCTCGTTCACCGCCTGGACGCGGATGCCATCCCATTTCCATTCGGCCGCGTAGTCCGCCGGATCGAGCCGCGTGAACCCTCGCTCTTCGTCGATCGCCTGAGCCAACATCACGGGTCGGAAGCGTCCGGGAGTCGCCGCGCTCGGTCTGGGACCGCGGCCCTCCAGCCACAGGAAAAGATCGCCATAGGGCGGACTGACCGCGTGCCAGACCTCCTCCACCTCACCAACCTCGACGCCGCCCATGTCCGCCGCCGCCTGCTTGGCGAGTCTGGCCGAAAGGCCCACCCGAAGCCCGCCGGTGAGAAGCTTCAAGAGCGCCCAGCGGCCATCGGCGTCCAGGCCGTCGAGCCAGCCTTCGATGAGCGCGGGAACTTCCGCCCGGCTCGCGCCACTCAGGGCGTCCACCACTTCCGAAAGCTCCGGCTCTCGGTTAGCGCCGGGCTTGGCCGGCCAGATCAGCGCCACGGTCTCGGCCAGGTCGCCGACATAGTCGTAGGACCAGGCGAAGAGGACGGGATCGACGCGCGCCTCGACCGCCTTGCGCAGAATGGCCGGCTTGGCGGCATCGAAGCTGAGCGCGCCGGTCAAGGCGGCCAAGGCCCAGCCGCGCTCCGGATCGGGTGTCTGGCGCAGAAAGTCGGTGACCAGAGTGAGTTTGTCGTTGCGCGAGGCGGTGAGCGAAAGGCGGTCGAGCAGATGGGCGAAGGCGCGCATCAGTCAGCCTCGTCCTCGAAGCCCACCAGCGAGAGCGCGCGTGACTTCACACCCGCGAGGTCGCACCATCGGCCGAGGGCCTCCTCGCGTCCGTGGGTGATCCACACTTCTCCCGGTACGACTTCCTCAATCGTCGCCGTCAGTTCATCCCAGTCGGCGTGGTCGGAGATCACCAGCGGCAACTCCACGCCGCGCTGGCGGGCCCTGGCGCGGATGCGCATCCATCCGGAAGCAAAGGCGTCCACGGGATCGGCCACCCGCCGCGACCATGGCGTCGCCAGGGCCGACGGTGGGGCGATGACGATGGCCCCGGCGAGCGCTTGCCGTGAAGCGCCCGTCGCCGCTTCGAGCGGCCCGAGATCGACGCCGAAGCTCCGATAGAGGTGGTTCAAGCGGTCGAGCGCCCCGTGGGTGTGGATCGGCGCGTCCCAACCCGCCTCGCGCAGCAGGCGAATGACGCGCTGCGCCTTGCCGAGGGCATAGGCCCCGACGACATGGGTGCGCTCGGGAAACTGGCGCACCGAATCCAGCAGTTTCTCGATCTCGCCGGCGTCGCTCGGATGACGGAATACCGGCAGGCCGAAGGTCGCCTCGGTGATGAAGACGTCGCAAGGGACCGGCTCGAACGGCGGGCAGGTGGGATCGCGCCGCCGCTTGTAGTCGCCGGAGACGACCATGGTCAGTCCGCGCCAGCGCACCACCGCCTGGGCCGAGCCCAGCACGTGGCCGGCGGGAACCAGGCTTAGATCGACCCCGTCGCGCTCGGCGCGCTCGCCATAGCTGAGCGCGTGTGCGTCCCCGGCGAAGCCCTCGCCGTAGCGCACGCCCATGATCGCCAGGGTTTCGGGGGTGGCCAGGACCTGACCGTGGCCGGCGCGGGCGTGGTCGGCGTGGCCGTGGGTGATCACCGCCCGCTCCACCGGGCGCACCGGATCGACGTAGAAATCGCCCGGCGGGCAATAGAGACCGGCGGGTCTCGGACAGAGCAGCGCTTCGGGCCTGATCACAGCCTCGATATAGGCGGCCGGCGCGAATTGTCCCTATAAGGCGCGATGGCCCTTCCGCCCGAGCAAGCCGCAAATCTCGCTGAATTG
>DATCEL010000155.1:0-3432 GCA_036510115.1 Caulobacteraceae bacterium | reverse complement strand
TCTACCTGGCCAAGACCTTGCTGGCGCGCAAGGCGTGGCCGGAGGCGGCCACGGCCGACATCGGCGCCATCCGCGGCTGGCCTCAGACCCGATGGGCGCCCGAGGCGGTGCTGGACCTCTCCCGCGCCCTCACCGGCATGGGTAAGTCAGCCGACGCTTGCCAAACCCTCGGTGAACTGACGAGGCGCTATCCCAAGGCGTCACCCACCGTACTGAGGGACGCGAAGGCGGTGCGCGCGCAGGCCACCTGTGAGTGACCACGCCATCTGATCTCGTCGTCCGCGAATTGGCGGCGCGCCTCGCGCGCGGACCGGCCCGACCGCTGGCCGTGGCCTTCTCCGGCGGCGGCGATTCCTTGGCGCTTCTGTTGGCAACCAAAGCGTGGGCCGACCGGGTCGGGCGGCGCCTTGTCGCTTTCACCGTCGATCATCGCCTGCAACCGGCCAGCGCCGCCTGGTCAAGCTGGTGCGTGGCGCGCGCCTCAAGGCTTGGCGTCGAATGCCAGGTCCTGCCGTGGGAAAGCCCCAAACCGCCGCTCGGGCTGCCCGCCGCCGCCCGCGCCGCCCGCCATCGTCTGATCGCCCAAGCCGCGCGGCGGACGGGCGCTCAGGTGGTCCTGTTCGGCCACACGGCCGACGACGTCGTGGAATCCCGGCTCATGCGCGCCGAGGGCGTGCGGGTCTCCGCGCCCAGCATATGGAGCCCGTCGCCGGTTTGGCCGGAGGGTCGCGGCGTTTTCATCCTGCGGCCGTTGATCGAGGCGCGGCGCGCCGCGGTCCGCGACTGGCTGATCTCGCGCGGCGAAACTTGGATCGACGATCCCGCAAACACTGACGATCGACATCCCCGCGCCGGCGTCCGCGCGCGAATCTCCGAGACTTCGGAGGCTCTCGAACCGAATAGCCGAGCCTGTCCTTCCGTGGCCCACTTGATGGCGCGGACGCGGTTTGGCGCGGCTGGAGATATCAGCGTGGATAGACAGTCACTGAACGGCGCCCCGGGGGCTCAGCGATTTCTTGCCGCGGCCTTGGTCTGCGCGTCGGGGGGCGACGTTCCCCCGCGCGGCGCGGGGGTTCGCCGTCTGATCGATCGGATCGCCGGCGAGGTCGATTTCAGCGCGACCCTGTGTGGGACGCGGCTCGCGGCTGGCGAGGCCGTCAGACTGGCGAGAGAGGTTGGCGACACCCGAGCCAGGCCCTCGCTGTCGGTAGCGCTTGCCGCTGGCGAGGTCCTCGTCTGGGATGGCCGATTTGAGGTGCTGGCGCACGCGGATGGACTCACCCTTGCGCCCCTGGCCGGATACGCTGCCCGCCTCGGCAAGGACGCTCGCGCGCGTCTCGCCCAGCTGCATCCGGCCGCGCGATCGGCCCTGCCGGCGGTGATTGACAAGAACGGCGCCGTGGGCTGCCCGACGCTGCTGGCCGATCCTCGGCTGGAAATTCGCAGTCTCATTCCGGGGCGGCTCGCGGCCGCGTGTGGGACGATCTACGAGGAAACGGGGCTGGAGCGCTGAAAGGCCAAGGGGAACGCCAATGAACGACACACCTAACTCCACCCAGGCCGAATACTGGAACCAGACCATGGGGCCTCTTTGGGTCCAGCTTCACGAGCAGCTGGACCGGATGAACGAGCCCTTGGGCCTCGAAGCCATGCGCGCGCTCGGCCCCGCGTCCGGTGAACGCATCCTCGATATCGGCTGTGGCTGCGGACACACCAGCCTTGAGTTGGCGAAGCGCGTCGGCGCCTCCGGCGCGGTCACCGGCGTCGATATCTCGGAACCGATGTTGGCGGTGGCGCGCGGACGATCCATCCCCGCTGGCGCGGCCAAACCCGACTTCCGACTGGTGGATGTGCAGACGGGCGAACTGGGTCCGGCGAGGTTCGACGCCGCCTTCAGTCGACACGGGGTAATGTTCTTCGCCGATCCCGTGGCGGCCTTCGCCAATATCAGGACGGCGCTTAAACCGGGCGGACGGCTGGCTTTCGTCTGCTGGCGAGGTCTGGACGTAAATCTGTGGATGCGCGCGCCTCTGCAGGCGGCGGCGCCCCTGCTGCCACCGATGGCGTCGACCGACCCGACCGCGCCGGGTCCATTTGCCTTCGCCGACCCCGGGCGTCCGCGCCAGGTGCTTGGGGAAGCCGGGTTTTCCGACGCGAAGGTCGACCCGTTCGATTGCGAGATCGGCCGGGCTGGGCTCGAAGAGACCGTCCATCTGATGTTGCGTATCGGCCCCCTGGCCGCCGCCTTACGGGAAAATCCGGGCGCGCGGGACAAGGCGGAAGTCGCCGTCCGCGACGTGCTTGCCGCCTATGTCACGCCGAGAGGGGTGATGATGCCAGCGGCGGTGTGGATCGTGTCGGCGCGTTCCTAATAGGGTCCGGGAGCATAGGGCGCCGGACGATAGCCGTAAGAGTAGGGGGCGCGGACCCAGCGATAGCCATCCCACATCCAGCCGCCAGAAGGCGTGGGTCGATAATATGGCGCGGGTGCGTAGACGGGTCCGCCGTAGGTGAATGGCGGCGCTCCGGTGCGAACCGCAAAGCCGTCCGGGCAACCCGGCGCGCTGCTGCTGGCCCCGACGACCGCGCCGGCGGTGAGGCCGAGAGAGCCGCCGAACAGGAGCCAGGCCCCGCGCGCGGCCCAGCCGGCAATGCTTCCGGCCAGAAGCACACCCGCGACGCCGCCGATGATCGCCCCGGCGGCAATGTTGTTGGAGCGTTTGGTGACGCAGTTCTGCGCCGCCCACTGACCGTATTGGGCGCGATAGTTCTGATAGTCCTGCTGGTAGGCCCAGGCGTTGTAGTTAGGCGGCTGTTGCTGTGGCGCGTACGGCGCCGGCGGTGCGTATTGAGCCGGCGGCGCGGGTGGGGCCGGCGGATATTGCGCGGGCGGGGCGCCACTTTGGTCATAAGCATAAGGAACGCCTTGGGCGCTGGCCGCGGCTGGCTCAAGCGCCATGCCCGCAGCCGACAGGACGGCCAGCACGGCCGCGCCGGTGGTAAAACGCCGATGATTCATCGTCGGAATCCCCCTCGTCATAGCCGGCGCGCCGCAGGCGTCATACCAGCCGAATAGGCCACGTTGGGCGCTCGCGTCTGAACTGGAGGTGAACCACGGCTCAGTTCCAGATCGGAGGACGCCGATCCTTCCACGGCGCTTCCTTCTCCAATTGGCCGGCCAGGCGAAACAATGTCGCCTCGTCGGCGTAGCGGGCGGTGAACATCATCCCGATGGGCAGGCCCGAGGCCGACCACGCCAGCGGTAGCGACAGGGATGGCTGCCCGCTGACATTGAATGGCGGCGTAAACGGGAAGGCCTGGGCCTGGCGGCGGTTCACCTCCCGAGGCTCCAGACGGACGGGATCGATCCAGCCAACGGGCGGCGGCGGTGTGCCCATCACAGGGGTGAGATAGACGTCGAGATCGACGAAG
>DATCEL010000154.1:0-2247 GCA_036510115.1 Caulobacteraceae bacterium | reverse complement strand
ACCGCCGCGCTGCGCGCGTGAATGATCCAGTCGTAGACAGGAATGACGGCCAGGACCGCGACGATGCCCGGCCAGATCATCAGCGGACGGCGGCCGAAGCGATCGCTGAGCCAGCCACCCGCCAACCCTGAGACAAGCGATGCGAAGTAGCCGATTGAACTGGCCAGAAAGGCGGCCGCCGGCTTCATATGCAACGTATGCTGAGCGAAGGTCGTGAGATAGCCGAACGTATAGGTTCCAATCGTGCCGGCGCACAAAACGATCAGAGCCAGGACGATGATGCGGCTGTTCTGACGCGCCAGGACCCAGGTCGCGGCGCCATCATCGGGCTTCGCCGTCGGATCGGGCGCGTGCAGGGTTTCGGGAAGGTTTCGGCGGATCCACAGGCCCACCGGCAGGGTGGTGGCGCCCAAGAGAAGCGCTATGCGCCAGCCCCAAGCGTCCAGGGCGCCCGCCGACAGCACTGAGGAAAGCGTGAAGCCGACGAGACCGGCGGCCATGGCGGCGATGGCCTGGCTGGCCCCTTGCCAGGAGACTGCGAGGCCGCGCCGGTTCAAGGGCGCGGACTCGAGCAGATAGGCCGTGGTCGGGCCGACCTCGCCGCCCAGGGAAAAGCCCTGAACCAGCCGCGCGAGAACGGCCAGGATCGGCGCGGCGATTCCGATCTGCTTGTAGGAAGGGATGAGCGCCAAAGCGACGATCGCCGCGCCCATTAAGGTGAAGCTGGCCATCATCGCCGGCCGGCGACCGACGCGATCGGCATAGCGGCCGATGACGATGGCGCCGATCGGTCGGGTGATGAATCCGACCCCGAACGTCGCCAGCGACAGCATCAGGCTGCCATAGGCGTTGTGCGCCGGAAAAAAGGCGTGGCCGATCTGGATGGCGAAGAAGGCGTAGGTAATGAAGTCGTAGAATTCGAGGGCGTTGCCGATGGTCGCCGCGGCGATATGGCGGCGCGCTAGTCCGCCGGACTTCGCTGGAGGCGCATTCTCGGACGCGTCAGCCATGGCGTTCCCCACCCGCTCAGGCCATTTAGCCAGATGCGCAAGGCCGCGCTAGGTGGCGCGCCGCGCCAGGGTTTGGCCGGCCGCCGTAAGGGCAACGCCGAGCGCCTCAAGGGGCCGGTGATGGACCCGCTCCGATAGGGGATCGCGCCGGGTGAGGCGCTTGGCGAGACTCACAGCCAGCCCGTGGATGACGCCGATCTCGAGCGCCAGGCGCGTGTTGCGCACTTGCCTCGCGAGTGGCTGAGCGGCCTCCAGCAAGCCGAGCGTGCGTCCGGCGAGCCCGACGATCACCGCCTTCAACGCCGGAGACGCGCGAGCCCCGCCCAGCGCCAAGACCTCGGCCCCGGCCGCCGCCAGGGTGTCTGTCGGCAGATAGACCCGGTCGAGCCGCCTATAGTCCTCGCCGCAATCCTGCAGATGGTTGATCACCTGCAAGGCCGCGCACAGGGCGTCGGAGGCCGGCCAAGTCGCGGCGCTCTCGCCATGCACATCGAGTACGAACCGCCCCACTGGCGCGGCCGAATAGCGGCAATAGTCCGTCAACTCGTCCCAGTCGGCATAGCGCGCTTTTCTGGCGTCGCGGCGAAAGGCCTCCAGCAGGTCGAGGATATGCCGGTCGGAAAGCCCGCGCTCAGCCATGGTTTCGCGCAGACGGACGGCGACGCCGATCACGTCGTCGCGACCCATCAGGCTGGCTTCGATCGCATCCAGCCGGCCGAGCTTTTCCTCGGGCGAAGCGTCGGCATGGTCAGCGATGTCATCGGCCATCCGGGCCACGGCGTAGAAGGCCATGATCGGCGGCCGATGGCGCCCCGCGACGAGGAACGAGGCGACGGGAAAGTTCTCGTCGGTGTGCCCCTTGCCTGAAGAAAGGTCGTCGCTCACGAGGCCAGTCCCACCGCGTCTTGAACCCGCCCCTTCCATTGGCCGCCGACACCGCGCCAACTCTGAACCGCCGACCACAGGGTGAAGGCGCCATAAAGCGCGCCCGCCAGGGGCAGCGCCGCGCCCCACAGGCCCCAAAGGCGATAGAGCTTCAGCATCGGCTGCATGGAGAGGCTCATGAGGAGCCACACGCCGAGCCCCAGCCATCTGGCCGGACCGTGCGCGAAGAGGACCATCAGCGGCGGCGCGGCAAAGACCACGGCCATGGCCGCGACGGTTCCGGCCAGCAGGGCCGGCGAATAGCCGAGCTGGGCATAGGCGGAGCGGGAGACCATGCGCGCGATCTCGCCCA
>DATCEL010000153.1:0-7926 GCA_036510115.1 Caulobacteraceae bacterium | reverse complement strand
CATCGACGCTCGCGACCTCGCCGAATGGACCATCCGCGTGGCCGAGACGCGCGCGCCGGGTGTCTTCAACGCCACCGGGCCGGCGAGGCCGCTACCTATGCGCGGATTTCTGCAAGGCGTGGCGCGCGGCGTGGGCGCGCGGCCCGATCTCGTCTGGGTTCCCACCAAGTTCCTGGACGCGCAGAAGGTCGAGGCCTGGTCGGACATGCCGGTCTGGGTTCCCGGTCAGGGCGACAGCGCCGGTTTCGCCAGACGCGGCATCGCCCGGGCGCTCGCCGCCGGCCTCACCTTCCGGCCCCTGCCGACCACGGCGGCAGAGACCCTGGCGTGGTTCCGGACCCAGCCGGCCGAGCGCCAGGCGAAACTCCGCGCCGGCCTGACGCCCGAGCGCGAGGCGGCGGTGCTGGCGGCGTGGAAGGCGAGCGCGAAGGTCTAAATTCTGAGCGGCGCGATGGCGTCCCGTAGAGGACTCGAACCTCTGACCCCCGGTTTAGGAAACCGATGCTCTATCCTGCTGAGCTAACGGGACGGCGCGCGCTGTCATAGGAGAAGAGCGGCCCCGCGACAACGGCGGCGGGTGGCCAAGAGGGCCGGCCGCGCTATACCGGGGCTAGGATGAAGCTGATCAAGTCGCTCTATTTCCAGGTGATCCTGGGCATCGTGCTGGGCGTTGGCGTTGGCCTCGCCTGGCCGCACTTCGGCGTGGCGCTGAAGCCGCTCGGCGATGGCTTCGTGAAGCTGATCAAGATGCTGATCACGCCGATCATTTTCTGCACGGTCGCCGGCGGCATCGCGCGGATGAGCGATCTGAAACGCGTCGGCACGGTGGGCGTGCGCGCCATGATCTATTTCGAAGCCATTTCCACCCTCGCGCTCGCCATCGGCCTGGCGGTGGCCGAGATCGTCAAGCCCGGCGCCGGCTTCAACGTCGATCCCGCGTCGCTCGACCCACGCGCCGTCGGCGACTATGTGACCAAGGCTCACCAGATGGGCGGTGTGCCCGCCTATTTGCTCCACCTGATCCCCGATACCTTCGTCTCCGCCTTCTCCGAGGGCGACGTGTTGCAGGTGCTGCTGCTGGCGATACTGACCGGCTTCGCCATCGCTCGGCTGAGGCGGACCGGCGAAATCGCCGCCCAGGCCCTCGACCGGGTTGGAGAGGTCATCTTCGCCATCGTCCGCATCGTCGTGCGCGCCGCGCCCATCGGCGCGTTCGGGGCCATGGCCTACACCATCGGCGAATACGGCCCCGCGGCCCTGGTCCGGCTCGCGGCCCTGGTCGGGTCGGTCTATCTGACCTCGGCCTTGTTCGTGATCGTCGTCCTCGGGCTGGTGGCGCGAGCGGTCGGGTTTTCCCTGTGGCGCTTCCTTGTCTACATCCGCGAGGAACTGTTCATCGTGCTGGGCGCCTCGTCGAGCGAAGCCGCCCTGCCGCAGCTGATGGCCAAGCTCGAGCGCCTGGGAGCGCCGCGCGCGGTCGTCGGGCTGGTCGTGCCGGCCGGCTATTCGTTCAACCTCGACGGCACCAACATCTACATGACCCTGGCCACCGTGTTCCTGGCTCAGGCGACGAACACCCACCTGTCATTCGGCCAGGAGATGGCTCTGCTGGCGGTCGCCATGCTGACTTCCAAGGGGGCCAGCGGCGTCGCCGGGGCGGGCTTCGTGACTCTGGCGCTGACCTTGAGCGCCGTTGGCCTCATTCCGGTGGCGGCGATGGCCCTCATCCTAGGCGTCGATCGGTTTCTGTCGGAGGGTCGCGCGCTCACCAACGTCATCGGCAATGGCGTGGCCACGCTCGCGGTCGCGCGCTGGGAAGGCACGCTCGATCGGGGACGGCTGTCGTCGGAGCTGAGTCGCGGCCCGCGGCCGGACGCCGTCCAGGCAGCGCCGGGGTAAGGGGTCAGGCCGCCTTTTGCAGCGACTTGTGCAGCAGATTGATCGCCGCGTCGCGATCAATGCGCTCGATCGCCGCCACTTCGCGCGCCATCCGATCCAACGCCGACTCGTAGAGTTGGCGTTCGGAATAGGACTGCTCCGGCTGGCTTTCCGACCGGTGCAGATCGCGCACCACCTCGGCGATGGAGATCAGATCGCCGGAGTTGATCTTGGCTTCGTATTCCTGCGCGCGGCGGCTCCACATCGTCCGCTTGATGCGCGCGCGGCCCTTGAGCGTGGTCAGCGCCTGAGAGACGACGTTGCCTTCGGCGAGCGCCCGCAAGCCGGCCGTGCGGGCCTTCTTGGTCGGCACGCGCAGGGTCATCTTCTCGTGATCAAAGGTGATGACGTAGACTTCGAGGCTCATCCCGGCGACGGTTTGGGTTTCGACGCCGATCACCACGCCCACGCCATGGGCGGGATAGACGACATGGTCGCCGATCTTGTAGTCCAGCTCGATCTTCGTGGTCACGTTGCTAAAAGTCCCTTTTTCATGCGCCGCGCGATGGACCGGACTGGCTAAAAACAGGCTGTTGTTCGCCAAATGGCGACGCGCGCCGCTTAGAGGCTGTGGAACGGTCCTTCGAGAGGCGCGGGCAGCCCATCGGCCACCGCCTCTTCGAGGATATAGCACAAAATCGAGCCGATTTAAAGCATTGCCGACCGCCGGCGGCGGTTGCGAAGATCAGGACCCCTTGCCCGGCTTCTCGCTGAAATACTTTTCGAGCTTTTCGGTCTCGCGTTCAAAATCGGCGGCGTCGGCCGGCGGCGGACCCTTGACGGTGATATTGGGCCAGATGCGCGCGTAATCGGTATTGATCTTCAGCCACTTGCCGTCAGGATCGTCCTCGGTATCGGGCTTGATGGCGTCAACTGGACATTCCGGTTCACAGACCCCGCAATCGATGCACTCATCTGGACTGATGACCAGGAAATTCTCACCTTCATAGAAGCAATCCACCGGACACACCTCTACACAGTCCATATACTTACATTTGATGCAGGCGTCGGTGACGATATAGGTCATCAAAATCTCGAGGAGCGGCCTCGCCGCTGCGCGGCGGCGTCTTATTTGTGGGCGCCAGCCGGCTTGTCAACCGCGGGGCCATCCCGAGGGCGGCTTCAAGATGAACGCGGACGTCCGCCATCCGGCAGGTTGCAACGCCGCCGTTAAGAAGCATGGTTAACGTCCGCGAACAGGAGCGCAACGAATCATGACCGAATCAGCGCTCGCCGCCGATTCAGGCTTTGTTCCATACAACCTATTGTATACGAACCCAAATTTACCACAATCCAAACGCCCGAGGCGTGTCATGGCCGGTCGCGTTTGGGCAGGGCCGCGACCTCCTCGGGCGTGAGGCGGCGCAGCGCCGAAACGGGGCAGCGCTGACGGATGCCGGTCTGGCTGACGATTACCGTGGCGTCGAGGGGCCGGCAGATCCACGGTCCGGTCGGCGAGCCTTGCAGACCAAAGCTATTGCGGAAGCTCAGGCCCGTACAATCATTCATCAGATCCAGTCGCCATACATCCTTCACCCCCACGCGCACATAGACGGTTCGATCGTTGGGCGCGGAAAAGCCGTTGATGTTGCGGTTCAGGAAGCACGGGCTGGCTTGCGCGCCGGGCGCGGCCGTCGCGCCGTTGGCAAGGGTGAGCGAAGACAGCGCGGAGATGAAAATAAGCTTGAACGCGTTCATGTCGAGATTCCTCCAGCCCCCCGTCCGAAGAAAACGCGATCGGGACGAAAACGTCCAGAGCATCTCGCCGCCAGCGAGCAGAGGACCGTGCAGCGCGCGATGAGAGAGATTTGACGGTGCTGGCAGTCCAACGGCAACTCGTCTCCGGTCGGGCGCGGATAGCCCAAACCCGAGTGGGGTTATCCCATGACTGCCCGCCACTCGGCCAGCGCGGCCGAGCGTCTCTCCCGGTACTGTTCTCGGCTGATGAGGTGGCGCTCCTGGTTGAAATGGTTGTGGACCTGGCCGACCGAGGCGAACTTTTGGAGTGTTTTCATCCTCCGAAATCTGAGCATCGCCCGCTCTCGTCGTCGGAAGGGCTGGTGTGAGTTTTCCGCTCGGTTGTTGGCCCAGCGGCCAACCTCCTGACGATCGGCATTGCCGATCTCCTTCATGGCTGCCTTGTAGGAGCGAAGACCGTCCGTCGTGATGGTCTTGGCCTGCCCATGGCGCTTCATCGCCTTCTTGATGAATTTCATCGCCGCGGCCTTGTCCCGCTCCTTGGTGACAAAGGATTCAAGCACTTCGCCCTCATATCCACTGCCCGCCACAGGTAGCGCAGCTCGCCATTGATCTTCACGTACACCTCGTCGAGATGCCACTTCCAATGGGTGTAGGCGCGCATGCGCTGGACCCGCTTCCGGCGGATCTCGGTGGCGAGCACGAAGTCAGTCAGCCGGGTAGGTTGCGTAACCGTCGTTGGGCCAGAGAAAGTTGGTGTAGGTGACTGTCACGCTGAAATCCAACGACTTGACTTGGTGCCACCAGGCCAATGGCATGAACAGTATCTCGCCCGGCTCCAACATAACCTCGTACAACTTCGCTCCGACGAGACGCGGATACAGAGTCAGGTCTATGTCCCGTGCTTCCAGATCGCTGATGCGGCTGAACACATGGCGATCGTTGTAGAGTCTGCCGACCTCGGCCGCCGGAAGCACGATCAATCGTTTACGCCCGACCACTTGGGCGATGAAATTGTTGGTCAGGTCGTGATGCAGCGACGTCACCGTCCCCGCCGGGCCGATCCAGGGCATGCCATGGGGCGCGGCGACATCGCGCGTGAGGAACTTATCAAGATAGCCCATGTCTTCGGATAGCGGGGTGAGCGCCTCACCGTTACGTTCGGAATTGTAGGCTGTCAGATAGGCGTCATTGCCAGCGCCAATCTTGGTGATGGAGTCGATGAAGGCGCCGAATGGCGCCTCGCGCCGATGGAGGTCCTTCTCCATTTCGAAGCGAGCGTTGGCCGTGCGTCCGCCCTGATACTCCACGATGGCCGACCCGACCTTGGCCTTCAGATAGTCGGGGGTCCAGCGCACGAGGGCGGGCCAGTCGTCCATTTCCCCTCGAAGGATAACCGGCCGACCCACGGCGTAGTAGCACTCCAGGAATTCCTGCGACCCCACGTCCGTGCGCCGTTCGATGGAGGATTCGGCCGGGGCCAACGCGCGCTGACGCTCAACAATCTCAAGCAGCCATTCACGCTTGGCCAGAGCGAGCCTCAGAGCCGCGATCTCCTGTGCTTGCGCCGGTGAGGGGGCGGCCGCAACCCGTGGGGACGCGGGAAGGCTCGCATCGTCCGCCGGTGGAATCGGGACGTTTGGCGCCTTCGTGCGATCGAACGCCTTGAGCCGAAGCTTGGAACGATGATCCGGGACCAAGCTTTCTCCGCCAACGTCCACCCCTCGATAGTAGTGCTTCTGCCAGCGGTCTGCCGGAGTCTTGGGCGGCTCACGTTGCATGCGTGCATGGAATTCGTCCCGCGCCTCGCTCCAGGCTCGGAAGCGCGCGGCGGTGGCAGGATCCGCCTCCAGCGGGGCAAAGGCGGGCTCGAAAGCCTCCACCGACCCACGCTGAACTGGGAACAGAAAGCAAAACGGCTCCATCGCCTCAAACCGGACGGGCTGTCCCGATCGCGTGAATCGCCAGTTCATGGTGAACGTGAAAGGCGACCAATCGGTCTCGATGATGCCGGTGAGCGGTGCGATCGCGTCCTTCATCCCGTTGGGCGGTCCGCCGACCCAGAGGTCCCATCCCGGCGGAGTCCGGAAAATCGCCTCGACATGAAAGGTGATCACGCCCTGGCCGAAGAGGGAGACGGGCCCACGCTCGGAATCAGCGCCCGCATCGAGATGGATCGTCACCGCCGGGGTTCCGTCGCCGCCATCCCACACGGCTTCGAAACCGCACGGGCTGAGCATCTCCCACCCGTGAGCATTGGCGATGTTGAGCGGAAGGCAGCGATAGGCGAATGACTCCGGCGTCGCGCTCATCCACGCTCGCGTAGCCGGCGCTGCGCGGATGAGCGGCACCCATCCCGGATGCAGATAGGCCGTCAGTTCCATGGGCGCGGGCCTCCCAGGCGAGGGGCTGCGAAAGACGAGGGCTTCATCCGCTTGTTGGACGCGGCCACTGCGAGGACCTTCGAGCCCCTATGGCGCCAAGTGTCGTCCATCTTCGGCGCGTCCGCCAGTCTAACAGCCATGGCGTTCGTAGTCTTCGGCAGCGGTGGGCCGACCCAAGAGCAGCGGAGCTCGCGTGTTGTTGTGCGAAGACCCGAACTGGTCTTTCGCCGACTTGGCGCGTAGATAGGAAACAGCGAGCGTCATGCCATACAATCTCGATATTCCAGGGTGGATGCCGGAGCCCGAACTCAAGATTCTCGAGAGGCTGGCGCGCACGATCCCTGCTGGCGGGGCCATGGTCGAGGTCGGACCTTTTTGCGGCAGATCGTCATGGTGCTGGTCCAAGTCGGTACCGCAGAACGTTGCTGTCACCTGCATCGACATCTGGGATCCGGTGGAACATCCCTATTCACCGCCGGCCAAGAGCGACCCAAGCGCCACCTCTGGTGAAGACTTCGGCAAGTCGGCCCAGGATCACGGGACTTGGGAACACGGGAGAATTTCGATTATTACACAAGAGATTGTGAAAATATCACGGCCATCAGGGGGCGAAGCCCAGATGATTTCCTCGAATGGCCGACGGATAATTTGGATCTGGTGTTTCTGGACGGCGTCCACCACAATCCGGTCTTCCACGCCGATGTGACCCATTGGTTTCCACGCGTCAGACCTGGGGGTATTCTCTGTGGCGATGACTGTGCGAGAACCCACCCCGATGTTTTGTGGACCATCGATGACTTCTGCAAAGAGTTGGCCATTCCGTTCACGGTCGAACGGCGCATCTGGATGATCAGGCGGCCGACCGTGCCGCCGTCCGCGACACCTTCAATATCCGTCATCGACTAGGCTACCGCCGCGACGGACCATGCTGGCGCATCTGAGTCTTTGGTGGGGACTATCTACCATCGAGCCCAACCGCAGCTGACAGGGTAAAGACGTCCTCGATTTTCTTGATTTCGGGCAGGATATACACCTTCCCGACGGCCGCGCTGAATGTCTTTAAGACGATGTCATCGTAGAATTTCACTGGAACGTTAATACAGCCGTAGGTAATTCTCTTGTCGAGTGCTGACGTCGTCGCCAGCCTCTGCAATCGATGGTCGCCGGGATCCCCAGTGATGACTCGGTGCAGAGAAATAGAGGCGCCGTAATCTATCCATAGGACGCCGTGCTCGAAGTCGCGGCCTAGGACGGCCTTGAACCGACCCGCCGGCGTCGTGCGCTCGGTCGGGAGTATGGCCTTGAGCTTTCGGCTGCCGATACCGGGGACGGTGTCATCGCCGCGAGCTCTTCCCAGCAGCGCCAGGGTGGCGCCGCGCAGTCGTCCGACGCTATCGAAGACGAACACCTTCGCGCGAATCTTGTCGACGATGATGAACGGCAAACCGTCACTGTCGCCTGACGACACCACCCAGTCAGCGACGCGCCGCGCGTCATGCGAAGCGACTTCACCGCCAAAGTTTGCCCGCTTGGTCAGTGACGCTGGCGCGGTGAATAGGTGCGGGCGGGCGACTACGCCCTCGAGGGCCACCCTGGGGGGCACGGCTTCGTTCGCCAGAGTGACGGCCGGCCAAACCGCCAAACCCGCCGCCAGGATCAGTCGTACTGCTGCTGCCGCGAACTTCATCGACTTCGACGCCTTAGGGGCGCCAGTCACGGGCAGGGAGATAAGGTCCCGGGACGAGCGGCCGAGGCAGATCATACACTAGTAACGATCCTGCTTTGGCGGAAGAACCGGCGCCGGGTGCGGCACGGGAACTGGGCGCCTGATCACGACGGGCGTCGGGGTCGGCGCCGCTGGCGCCTGAGCCACTTCGTATACCGGCATTCTCACGCCACCGCCGAG
>DATCEL010000152.1:0-5519 GCA_036510115.1 Caulobacteraceae bacterium | reverse complement strand
TCGCCCATGGCCGCCGAGCGCAAGGCGGCCTCATCGAGCGCCGCGAGATCGAGATCGCCCGCCGCCGCCGCGCTGGCCGCCTCGTCGTCGAGATTGGCGCCGGCGCGGGTCACCGCCGCGGCCACGGCCCTATAGAGCAGGCCGGTGTCGAGAACCGGCAGGCCGAACGCCGCGCCCAGGCGCCGCGCCAGGGTGCCCTTTCCAGAGGCGGCTGGGCCGTCGATGGCGACCACCAGAGCCACCTCAGACGAACCTGGCGCCGAGGGATCTCATCAGCGCGTGGAAGCTCGGAAAGCTGGTGGCGATCATGCCGGCTTCGTCGACCGTGACTTCGGCCAGCGCCGCCAGGCCGAGGACGAGAAAGCTCATGGCGATCCTGTGGTCGCCGGCGCTTCGCACCCGAGCGCCGCCGCGCACCGGATGGTTTGAGCCCGAGGCCCCGACGACGGTGAGCCCATCGGGCGCTTCCTCCACCGTGACGCCACAGGCGGAGAGTCCTGCGGCCATCAGGGCGATGCGATCGCTCTCCTTCACCCGCAGTTCGCCGACGCCGCCCATGACCGTCGGCCCTTCGGCGAAGGCGGCGGCGACGGCGAGGATCGGATATTCATCGATCATCGAGACGGCGCGCTCCGGCGGCACAATCACCCCCTTGAGCGCCGAATGCCGCGCGGTGATGTCGCCGACCGCCTCGCCGCCCTCCTCGCGAACATTGGCTGTGACGAGGTCCGCGCCCATGTCGCGCAAGGTCTCGAACAGGCCCGTGCGCAGGGGATTGAGCATCACCCCGGTCACCGTGACCTCCGAACCCGGCGCGATCAGGGCGGCGACCAGGGGAAATGCCGCCGAGGAGGGATCTCCGGGCACGCGGACGGAACGCCCGCACAGCCTTTGCCCGCCGGCTAGGCGGATGGCTCGACCCTCGGCCCGGTCCTCGACTTCGACCGCGGCCCCGAAGGCGCGCAGCATCCGCTCGGTGTGGTCGCGCGTGGGCGAGGGCTCGATGATCTGGGTCTGGCCGGCGGCGTTCAGTCCCGCCAGCAGGAGTGCCGACTTCACCTGGGCCGATGGCAGGGGAAGGCGATAGTCGATGGCGCGGAGCTGGCCGCCTCTGAGCGTCAACGGCAAGCGACCGCCCTCGCGGCCAAGCCAGCGCGCGCCCATCTGGCCGAGCGGCTCCAGCACCCGCATCATCGGCCTCTCGCGCAAGGAGGCGTCGCCGGTGAAGCTGGCCGCGAGATCGTAGCCTGAGGCCGCGCCGATGAGCAGCCGGACGCCGGTGCCGGCGTTGCCGCAATCGATCACCTCAGCGGGCTCGCTCAGGCCGCCGCGCCCCGTCACCCGCCAACGACCCTCGCCCAGACGCGCCACGCCGGCGCCGAAAGCCGCCGCGGCCGCCGCGGTTCGCCGCACGTCTTCCCCCTCCAGCAGTCCCTCGATCTCGGTCAACCCTTCGGCCAGGGCGCCGAGGATCAGAGCACGGTGGGAAATCGATTTGTCTCCCGGCGCGCCCACCCGGCCCGAGAGTCGGGCGCCCGGCAGGGCCGTGGCCTCGTCCGCGGCCGGGGACGTCGTCAGGGTCACTGCGGCAGGTCCGAAAAGGGAGGGGGCGATGCTTTTGACAGTGGCCCTGCGCCATGGCAAGGGAGCCGCCGCTTCAAACCCCCTCTAGGAAATCGAGGTCGCTTCCTTGGCCAATCCGGAATTGGGCGCCAAACAGATCTGCCCGAGTTGCTCTGCGAAATTCTACGATCTGACCCGTCGGCCGGCTCACTGCCCCAAGTGCGGGACCGACTTCGATCCCGAAGAAGCGCTGCGCAACCGCCGCGTCCGCGTCCGCCCCCTGGCGGCGGAGGAAGACGATACCGAAGTGGTCGCCGCGCCCGCCAAGAGCGAGTCGGAAGACGGTTTCGAGGCCGAACCGGATGAAGCCCCTGAGCTGGACGCGGGCGTCAACGACGCGCCGCTCCTCGCCGACGAAGACGGCGCCGAGGAAGAGGCGGCCGGCGCGCCGGGCGAGGCCCTGGGCGTCGATTTCGCCGAAGAGGACGAGGTCGAGGCGGCGGACGACGACGAAGTTCCGTTCATCGACGACGACGAGGACGACGAGTTTTCCGAGGACCAGATCGATGGCCTTCCCTCCGAAGGCTCAGCGGAGGATCGTTGACGGGTCTTGATCGCCGCCGGACGGCGCACTAGGTTCCGCCGCTTCGCGCCGGCCGACCCGCCGCCGCGCCTCCCGATGTGTCGGGGCTATAGCTCAGCTGGTAGAGCGCTTGAATGGCATTCAAGAGGTCAGCGGTTCGACTCCGCTTAGCTCCACCACGGCCCCCCGCAGTTAACCGCTGTGGAGTCTAGCTTTTTCAACGGCTTATCGATTTTCCAGCCGACGTTTCGAAACCAGTCGACTTGCCGTGATGAAGGCCGCGTCGAACCCTGGCGCCGGCTGATCCAATCGCCGGCGCATCTCATCAGAAATCAGGTTGGACTTGGCTCCCTGCTTCTCCGCGCCCGCGCGCCGGCGCCGGCGAGCGCCAGGCCGGCGATCATCATCGACCAGACCGCGGGCTCAGGAACGGAAATCGCGTTCGGGCTGAACACAAGGGAATAGCCGGCCGCATCGAATCCCGGCGCGAATGAAATCGTTGGATCGACGCTGATATTGACCGTGCCGGCGTTATAGCCGTGTCCGCCGCCCAATCCCTCGAAGACATAGCCTTGCGTGCCCGTCGTGGCGGTGAAATCGGAAACCACGAGCAGCGGGCTGGTGGTCGAATAGCCGGCGTTCGCGCATGCATTCGAGCTGGGAGATTCGGAGCACGAACTGAATTCGGGACTGGTGAAATCGCCTATCGAATATAGCGCGAGCGCCTCGCCACCACCCGCGCCACTGCTCGATGATGACAAGGTGGCGGTGAAGACGAGCTGAACAGTCTTACCTGGAGGGCCGAGGACTTCGAAATAGAAGTCGGCCGAAGCAAAGCCCTCACTGTTGGGCGGAGAATCGCCTGTCGCTGTCCCGCTGTAGCTTTCGCTGAGTACGCCATTCGAATAGCTGGTGATCAGCGTGGTCGACTCACAACCATACGGGCTCGGATAGCACAGAGAGCTGCTAATCCCGCCGAAGTTGTTGGTCGTCGGCCCGTTCGTGATGTACGCGTAAACCACGGCCGGCGGCAAGGTGTCAGCCGTCACGGCGGGAACCGCGCAACAGAGCGTCAGGCCGAGAACGGAAGCCAGCAGAATATTGGTTTTCACGGGCGCCCACCCAATCGTTGAAGCCGCAAGGGGAAAGCCGCTTGCACGGCGATGCAAGGACTACCTCCGCGCATCACGCTCACGGAAGTAAACAAGGCGACATAAGCGCCCAACCCCGGCGCGAGACAAGCGCTTTCACGGCGCTCGCGTTCAACGGGCGGCGGCGCGCTCGTCGAGAACTTCGGCCAGCCATGTCAGCAAGTCGGCCATGACCTGACCGCGGTTGATTTCGTTGAACAACTCGTGCCGGGAGCCGGGGTAGTAGCGCTCCGTCACGTCGGCGAGGCCGGCATCGCGATAGCGCCGCGCCGCGCTTCCTTGAACATCTCGCCGCCCATGGCCATCTAGCCATTCACGTCGCTGTCCGTCGCCTGAACTGGGACGGAAAGCGGCGGGGTCGCTTCTTGAAGGACTCGCCATGAATCGCACGATTGTTTTCGACAGCCCGTTTCTGCTTGGCTTCGACCAGACGCGTTCCCTGATTGAACGCATTTCGAAGGCGGCGGGCGAAGGCTATCCTCCCTACAACGTCGAAGATTCGGGCGCCGGTCGGGTACGGATCAGCATCGCCGTCGCCGGCTTCACACCCGGCCAGCTCGGGGTGACGGTGGAGGACAATCACCTCACCATCACCGGCCGGCGAGAGCCGGAGGGCGAGGCCGAGGGCTCTTTCCTGCATCGCGGTATCGCCGCGCGGGGATTTGTCCGCAGCTTCATCCTCGCCGATGGCATGGAGGTGCAAGGCGCGACCTTGGAACACGGCCTTTTGCACGTCGACGCCTTCCGGCCCGAGCGGGCCAGCGTCGTCAGGCAGGTGCCGATCAAGACGGCGCCCTGAACGGCGTCATCATGTGCGCGTTATGGAATTTGAAGGAGTAGGTCATGAGCTTCCCCCATCTGACGAACGAGGCCTTCGCCGCCCTTGGCGGACCGAACCTCGTCTATGTGCGCCCGATCAAGGCGGCCGAGATCATGGCCGATACGCCGATCGAGCAATATCGCGGGTTCGATCTGAAGCCGGACCAGACGCTCTATGCGCTCCATCGCGCCGATGGCGCGCGGCTGGCCGTGCTCGGCGACCGGGATTCCGCCCTGGCCGCCGCCCTGGCCCACGAATTGGCCCCGGTTTCGGTTCACTAGCGAATCGCCCGGCTTACGCCGCCGAGATCTGGACTTCCTGCGCCAGGAGGGCGTGGATGGCGTCGGCGCTGCGGGCCACGCGAAGCTGTTCGCGGATGTCGGCGCGGCGCATGATGCGCGAGACGCGGGCCAGGGCGCGAAGCTGATCCGACCCCGCGCCCAGCGGGGCCAGCAAAACGAAGATCAGATCGACCGGCTTATCGTCCACCGCGTCGAATTCGACCGGCGTCTCCAGGCGCAGGAACACCGCCCGCATCCGCGATAGACCCTCAACCTGAGCGTGGGGCAGGGCGATGCCCTGGCCCACGCCCGTAGGCGCGGCGGCTTCGCGTTCCAACAAGGCTTCGAGCACCTTGGCGGGCTTGAGTCCCAGACACCGCCCGGCGATCTCCGCGGCCACGGCCAGCGCCTGACGCTTGGTCTTGGCGGTCACCCTTGGCGATATGCAACCGCTATCGAGCAAGGCCCCGACAGTCATCATCGAGTCGAACCCCTAATCTTCCCCCGCCGCGAACCGGGCCGCTCAATCGACGGCTTCCCGACGGCGTATCGGCTGTAGCCGCTCTCGCCCGCCGGCGACTCTCGTGCGTTCCGGATCGATCCAGCCGATGTTTCCATCCGAGCGCCGATATACCACGGACAATCCGCCGTGCGCGGCGTTGCGGAACACGATTGTTTGAGTTTCGATCAAATCGAGCTCAAGCACCGCCATCGAAACCGTCATGGTGCGCAGCGCGGTCTCGGTTTCGGCGATGATCACCGCCGCGGGCGGCGACTCCGCTCCCCCTTCCGACCAGCCATCGAGCTCTTCGTCGACCTCGCCGGGCGCTCGCAGGACCAGGAGCGCCGCCGTTTCTGCCGCCTTGGCGGTGGCCGCCGTCGTGTGGCTCTTCAACCGATGCTTGTAACGACGTACCCGCGCCGCGATCTTCTCCAGCGCCTGGCTGAACGCCGAATGGGCGTCGCCGCCCAGGCCGTGGCTCTGAAGGTTCTGGCCGCTGGCCAGGGCGACAGCGCAGTCCACGCGGAAGCCGTGGCCGTCACGACTGACGACGACGTCGGCGTCACCGCCGCGTTCGAAATAGCGGCCTATGTTGGCGGAAAGGTCCTCGCCGATTTTG
>DATCEL010000151.1:0-3901 GCA_036510115.1 Caulobacteraceae bacterium | reverse complement strand
CCTCCATGCCGGCCTCATCGCCCGCCGCGTGGGCGGCCGGTGGCTGGGCGCGCTGATCGAGGGTCCGTCCGGCGCCGGCAAGAGCGACCTGGCTCTGCGCATGCTGGGTCACGGTTTTGCCCTGGTGGCTGACGATCGAGTCATCGCCTTCACCAGCGCTGGACGGCTCTACGGCCGCGCGCCGGGACCGCTTCTCGGCCTCATCGAAGCGCGCGGGGTGGGGGTGGTCGGTCGCGACACCCTGCCGTTCGCCCGCATCGTCCTTCGCGTCCAACTGGCGGCCGACGTCGTGGAGCGGATGCCGGACGCGGCCCAGCCAGAGCCGATCCTTGGTATCGCCTTGCCCACGGCCGCCCTGCGGCCATTCGAAGCATCGGCGCCGGCCAAGCTCGCCGCCTTGCTCGAACTTCTTGGAGGCCGGCCCTAAGAGCGGTATCAAGCCGGCTTCGCGCCGCCCGGCGGACGCTTGGGGGTTTAAGGGTTCGCCGTTTGAGACATCGTGAATGATCGGGCTCGTGATCGTAACCCACGGCCGCCTGGCGGAGGAATTTGTCCACGCCATGGAGCATGTGGTCGGTCCGCAGCCGGCCGTCGCCTCCATCTGTATCGGTCCCGACGACGACATGGACCGACGACGGCGCGACATTCTCAAAGCCTGCGAGCAGGTCGATCAGGGCGACGGCGTCATTCTGCTCACCGACATGTTCGGCGGCACGCCCTCCAATCTGGCCATTTCGGTGATGGAGCAGACCAAAGCCGAGGTCATCGCCGGGCTCAATCTGCCGATGCTGATCAAGCTGGCCAGCATCCGCACCCGCGAGCCCTTAAGCGTGTGCGTCGCCCATGCGCAAGACGCCGGCCGGAAGTACATCTCCGTGGCTTCCTACGTCCTGGCCGGCGAGAAGTGACGGCTTCGGCGAGCGTCGAAATCGTCAACGAACGCGGCCTGCACGCCAGAGCCTCGGCCCGCTTCGTCAAGCTCGCCGGCGCCTTTGAAGCGCGGGTGCGCGTCACCAAGGACGAACAGACCGTCGATGCCCAGTCGATCATGGGCCTGATGATGCTGGCCGCCGGACCCGGCTCGACCATCGAGATCAGCGCTGAGGGCCGCCAGGCCACCGAAGCCCTCGATGCCTTGACGCGCCTTGTCTCCAATCGCTTTGAGGAAGAGCGGTAGCTTCGGCGCTTACGGATATAAAGAATTCCTTATATCAGGTTGCCGCGCCGCGCATGCGCCTCTATAGAGCCGGCGTTCCCGAACCCCTCAAGGAGCCCATCGTGGCCGATCATATCGTCAAGGACCTCTCGCTCGCGCCGTGGGGCCGCAAGGAAATCGAGATCGCCGAAACCGAGATGCCCGGCCTGATGGCGATCAGGGCCGAGTTCGCCAAGGATCAGCCGCTGAAAGGCGCCCGCATCGCCGGCTCCCTGCATATGACCATCCAGACAGCGGTGCTGATCGAGACACTTCAGGCCTTGGGCGCGACCGTCCGCTGGGCCTCGTGCAACATCTTCTCGACCCAGGACCACGCCGCCGCCGCCATTGCCGTCACCGGCACGCCGGTGTTCGCGGTCAAGGGCGAGAGCCTCGACGAATATTGGGATTACGCCCACCGGATTTTTGAATGGGCGGGCGGCGGCCATCCCAACCTCATTCTCGACGATGGCGGCGACGCCACCTTGCTCTGCGTCCTGGGTCCAAAGGCCGAGCGCGACCCGTCGATCCTCGATCATCCATCGAACGAGGAGGAAGAGTCACTCTATCGGGTGATGAAGCGCTATCTGAAGGAAAAGCCGGGCTTCTATTCGGCCATCCGCTCGGCCGTGACCGGCGTTTCGGAAGAGACCACCACCGGCGTGCACCGGCTCTACCAGATGGCCGAACGCGGCGAGCTGCCGTTCCCAGCGATCAACGTCAACGACAGCGTGACCAAGTCAAAGTTCGACAATCTCTATGGCTGCCGCGAGAGCCTGGTGGACGCCATTCGCCGCGCCACCGACGTCATGCTGGCCGGCAAGGTGGCCGTCGTCTGCGGCTATGGCGATGTCGGCAAGGGCTCAGCGGCGTCGCTGCGCCAGGGCGGCGCGCGCGTCATCGTCACCGAGGTCGATCCCATCTGCGCCCTGCAGGCGGCCATGGAAGGCTATGAGGTGCGGACCATCGAAGACAGCCTCGGAACCGCCGACATCTACGTCACCGCGACCGGCAACAAGGATGTCATCACCGTCGACCACATGCGCGGGATGAAACACAACGCCATCGTCTGCAACATCGGCCACTTCGATTCCGAGATCCAGATCGCCGGCCTGCGCAACTACAAGTGGGATGAGATCAAGCCTCAGGTCCACCACGTCGAGTTCCCGGACGGCAAGAAGATCATCGTGCTCTCCGAAGGACGGCTGGTGAATCTCGGCAACGCCACCGGTCACCCGAGCTTCGTGATGAGCGCCAGCTTCACCAACCAGACCCTGGCCCAGATCGAGCTGTGGACCAACGCCAAGGCCTATGAGACGAAGGTCTACACCCTGCCCAAACGGCTGGACGAAAAGGTGGCCATGCTGCACCTCGGCAAGCTCGGCGCGAAGCTCACCGAGCTTTCTCCCGCCCAGGCCGAGTATATCGGCGTCGCCCCGGCCGGACCCTTCAAGCCGGACCATTACCGCTACTAGGGGTGGCGGCCACCGTCCTCATCCTTTCCAGCCACGTCGCCGCCAGCCGGGTGGGCGGCCGCGCGCAGGCGGCGATGCTGGAGCGGATGGGCGTTGAGACGATCCTTGTCCCAACGGTGATCTTCGGTCGCCATCCGGGTCTGGGCGCGCCCGGCGGAGGGGCGGTATCGCAAGAGATCCTGGATGGGGCCATCGCCGGCGTCGAGGCGTCCGGCGCTCTCGGGGGCGTGGACGCGGTGATCACCGGCTACTTCGCCACGGCCGCCCAGGCGCGGACCGGCGTGCGCCTGATCGACGCGGTTCGCCAGGCCAAGCCGTCGGCCAGGATCGTCGTCGATCCGATCATGGGCGACGAGGAAACCGGCCTCTATGTGAACGATGACGTCGCCGAAGCGATCGCCCGCGACCTGATCCCGCGCGCCGATTTCATCGCCCCCAACGCCTGGGAGCTCGCGCGGCTCGCCGCGCTGCCGGTGACTGACGCCCCATCCGCCTTGGCGGCGGTCAGGGCGATTGGCCGTTCGGCGCTCGTCTCCTCGATTCCGATGGGCGAGGATATCGGCGTGTTGCTCTCCTGCGCGGAGGGCGACTTCCTCGCCAGCCACCCGCGCGAGGCCGCCGCGCCTAAGGGAACCGGCGATCTGTTGGTCGCCAACTTTGTCGGCCAGGTCGTCGGCAGCGGCTCGGTGCTCGACGCGCTGAGCACATCGGTCACGGAGATCGCCGCCCTGGTCGCTGGCCGGCCGACGGACGTGCGCCTGAGGGCGCTCTGAGACATGGATGTGCGCGGATTCTGTCCTGACCGGTTTCACTGCGTGCGAGAGGCGTTCGAGGCCAACTTCGCGAACGGTATGGAACTCGGCGCGCGCTTCGCCCTGGCCATCGAGGGCGAGATCGTGGTCGACCTCATGGGTGGCTGGGCCGACAGGGACAGGACGCTTCCCTTCGCCGAGAACACCCTGACCGCGGTCTTCTCCACCACCAAGGCCATGGCCGCCTTGATGATCGCCCGGCTCGCCGACGGCGGCGCGCTCTCCTATGACCAGCCGTTCGCCACGCTCTGGCCCGAGTTCGCCGCGGCCGGCAAAGGGGCTATCACCGTCGGCGAGGCGCTCTCGCACCAGGCGGGCTTGGCTGGTCTTGTCGAGCCGATGGCCCCCTCCGCCTGGTTCGACGAAACGCTCATCGCCGAAAGGCTCGCCGCCATGGACCCGCTTTGGCCGCTGGGGAC
>DATCEL010000150.1:0-14950 GCA_036510115.1 Caulobacteraceae bacterium | reverse complement strand
CAAGGGCGGCGCCTACTTCCCACTGACGGTGAAGAAGCATTTGCGTGCCCAGGAAATCGCGCTCCAGAACCGCCTGCCGTGCATCTATCTGGTCGACAGCGGCGGCGCGAATTTGCCGTTCCAGGCCGAGGTGTTCCCGGACCGCGAGCATTTCGGGCGGATTTTCTTCAATCAAGCGCGAATGAGCGCCGCCGGTCTTTCTCAGGTAGCTTGCGTGATGGGCTCATGCACCGCCGGGGGGGCTTATGTGCCGGCGATGAGCGATGAGACGATCATCGTCCGCGGAGCCGGGGAGGAGAGCCAGGGCACCATTTTTCTGGGCGGCCCCCCGTTGGTGAAGGCGGCCACGGGCGAGGTCATCTCGGCCACGGAGCTGGGCGGCGCCGACACCCACGGCCGGCTTTCGGGGGTCGTCGACCACGTGGCCGTTGATGACGCGCACGCCCTCGCCATCGTTCGCAACATCGTCGGCAATCTCAATACGGTTAAGACCGTTTCGCTCGATCTCCGCGCGCCCGAACTGCCGGCCTATGATCCGGCCGAACTCTCCGGAATCGTCCCTGACGACGTCCGCGCGCCCTATGAGGTTCGCGAGGTCATCGCCCGAATCGTCGATGGCTCGCGTTTCGATGAATTCAAGGCGCTCTACGGAGCGACTCTGGTCTGTGGATTCGCTCGCATCTGGGGATATCCGGTCGCCATTCTCGCCAACAACGGCGTCCTCTTCTCCGAGAGCGCCCTCAAGGGCGCGCATTTTATCGAACTGGCCTGCCAGAGGGGGATACCGCTCGTCTTCCTGCAGAACATTTCCGGCTTTATGGTCGGTGGGAAGTACGAGGCCGGCGGCATCGCCAAGGACGGGGCCAAGCTGGTCACCGCCGTGGCCTGCGCCGAGGTTCCGAAGTTCACCGTGCTCATCGGCGGGTCTTTCGGCGCCGGCAACTACGGCATGTGCGGGCGCGCCTTTGGGCCGCGATTCCTGTTCACCTGGCCCAACAGTCGGATCAGCGTCATGGGTGGGGAACAGGCGGCCAGCGTCCTGGCCACCATCCGGCGGGACGGGCTCGAGGCGCGCGGCGAGGCGTGGTCGGCCGAAGCCGAGGAGGCGTTTAAGGCGCCTGTGCGGGCGCGGTACGAGACCGAGGGCGACCCGTACCACGCCACCTCGCGTCTGTGGGACGATGGCGTCATCGATCCGGCCCAGACTCGCGACGTCCTAGGACTGGCGATCAGCGCTTCGCTCAACGCGCCCATACCTCCGACACGCTTCGGCGTGTTCCGCATGTAGGCAAGGAAACAAGACGAATGCCCAATCCGATCGCCGATCCCCTGGTCGAGGGACGGGACACCGACGCCATGTCGTCCCTGGTGCTCGTCGACGCCACGCCCGAGGGCGTGGCCACGGTGACCATCAATCGCCCTGACCGGCGAAACGCTTTCAATGCCGAGGTCATCGGCGCGTTGCGCAGCGCTTTCGACACCCTCGAAGGCGCCGATGGCGTGCGCGTCATCTTCCTCACCGGCGCGGGCGAATTCTTCTCGGCTGGCGCGGATCTGGAGTGGATGCGCGCCGCCACCGACTACAGCGAAGCTGACAACCGCGAAGACGCCATGGCCATGGCGACGATGCTCAAGCGCCTCCATGACCTGCCGGCCCTGACTGTGGCGTTGGTCGACGGGCCTGCGTTCGGCGGTGGGGCCGGGCTTGTCGCCGCATGCGATTTCGCCGTCGCCACGGCGCGGGCCAAGTTCGCCTTTTCTGAGGTCAAGTTGGGGCTGATCGCGGCCACCATCAGCCCATACGTCATCGCCGCCGTCGGTCCTCGTCGCGCCCGCGGCCTGTTCGCCACCGGTCGACAATTCGACGCCGCCCTGGCCCGCGAGATCGGCCTTATCGACGAGGTGGTGGCCGACTCCGCCGCCCTCGCGCAAGCGCGCGACCGGATCGGGGAGGAAATGCGCGCCTGCGCACCCGGCGCCGTGGCTCAATCCAAGCGCTTGGTCGCTGACGTAGCCGGGCGGGAAATCGACCACGCCTTGATGGAGGACACCGCCAGGCGCATCGCTCGCGCTCGCATGGGTGACGAGGGCCGCGAAGGCGTGCGCGCATTCCTGGATCGCCGGCCGCCAAGCTGGACCAAGACGTGATCGCTTCGATTCTGATCGCCAATCGTGGCGAGATCGCCCGGCGGGTCATCCGCACGGCGCGACGCCTCGGGGTTAAGACGATCGCCGTCTATTCCGACGCCGACGCGGGCGCCGCCCACGTCCGCGAAGCCGATGTCGCCGTGCGTCTGGGTCCCGCGCCGGTGCGTGAGAGCTACCTGCGGGCGGACAAGATTCTGGCGGTGGCGGCGGAGACCGGCGCCGCGGCGATCCACCCAGGCTACGGCTTCCTCTCCGAGAACGCTGACTTCGCCGAGGCGGTGGAAGCCGCGGGCCTCGTCTGGATCGGCCCGCCGGCGGCCGCGATCCGCGCCATGGGGCTCAAGGACGCGGCCAAGCGACTGATGCGAGAGGCCGGGGTGCCGGTCACCCCCGGCTACCTCGGCGATGACCAGGACCCGACCAACCTGGCCCGCGAAGCCAAGGCCATCGGCTGGCCCGTGCTGATCAAGGCCGTGGCCGGCGGCGGCGGCAAGGGGATGCGCAAGGTCGAACGCGCGGCCGATTTCGCCGAAGCGCTCGCCAGCGCCAAGCGCGAGGCGCTGTCGGCCTTCGGCGACGACAAGGTATTGTTGGAAAAATACGTGACCCGCCCGCGTCACATCGAGGTGCAGGTTTTCGCCGACAACCATGGCGCCGTCGTCCACCTGTTCGAGCGCGACTGCTCAATCCAGCGCCGCCACCAGAAGTTGATCGAAGAGGCCCCCGCGCCGGGCATGGATGCGGTGACGCGCGAAGCGCTCTGCGCCGCCGCGGTGCGCGCGGCCAGGGCCGTGAACTATCGCGGCGCCGGCACGGTCGAATTCATCGCCGACGCCTCGAAGGGCCTCTCCGCCGACAAGATCTGGTTCATGGAGATGAACACTCGTCTGCAGGTCGAGCATCCGGTGACCGAGGCGGTCACCGGCCTCGATCTCGTCGAGTGGCAGATCCGCGTGGCCTCGGGCGAGGCGTTGCCGCTGAGCCAGGACGACATCAGGCTGGACGGACACGCCATCGAGGCCCGGCTCTACGCCGAGGATCCGGCCACTGGCTTCCTGCCTTCCGTCGGCCCGCTGACCGCCTTCGATCTCCCCTGCGAGGTGCGCGTGGATTCGTCGGTGGAGGCCAAGGATCGCGTGACCTCCTTCTATGATCCGATGCTCGCCAAGTTGATCAGCCACGCGCCATCGCGGGGCGAGGCGGCGGCGAACCTCGCCCGGGCCTGCGCCGTTGTCCGCGTCTGGCCGGTGAAGACCAATGCCTGGTTCCTGGCGCGTTGCTTGAGTGAGGATCGGTTCCTGCGGGGCGAAGCCGACACGGGCTTCGTCGAGGCGAACCTGGACTGTCTCGCGGCGGCGCCAGCGCCGAGCGATTGCGCGCTCGCCGCGGCGGCGGCGTCTTTTGCCTTCGACGCCGGGACTGGCGCCGAACCGCGTGGCCTGTTCGGTTTCCGCCTGAATGGGACGGCGTCCGCGAGCCTGCGGCTCCATCGGGCCGGCGAGGCCATCGCGGTCAAGCTGTCACGCACCTTGGACGGGTTTTCGGTGGAAATCGGCGGCGTCGCCTTCCACGCCTGGCGGGACGGGGCCGTGTGGATCGACGGCGAGCCCTTCGAGGTCATCGGCGGCGAGGAAAAAGTCGTCTTCGACGCCGGCGCGGCCTTCGCCTTCCGGCTCTTCTCGGCCGGGGAAGGGCCCGGACAAAAGGCCGGCGACGGAACCGTGCGCTCACCGATGCCCGGCCGGATCGTCTCCATCGGTCGCCGGCTCGGCGAGACGGTGAAGCTCGGCGATGTCCTGCTGACTCTGGAAGCGATGAAAATGGAACACGCCCTCAAAGCGCCCTTCGATGGCAAGGTCACTGAACTCAATGTCGCTGAGGGCGACCAAGTGGGCGAGAACGCCGTCTTGGCGCGTCTGACGCCGGAAACCTGACCCGGCGTCATGTCGTTGCATCTGATCAAGCTGTGCGTGGGTTGCGACACCGTCGAGGCGCTGCTGGCCTGGCGCGGTCCCAGCGCCGGCCGTGGCGAACCCTGGATTCTGCGCACGCGGCAAACTCCCAAACGCGCCGCTGAGCTCGCCGATGGCGGCTCGCTCTATCGCGTCTATCGCGGCCAGATCCTTTCACGGCAACGGATTCTCGCCGTGCGCACCGTTGTCGCCGGTCCGGCGAGCCGTTGCGAAATGACCCTGGACGAGACCGTGGTTCGCACCGTGCCCACTCCGCGCCGCGCCTTTCAGGGTTGGCGCTACCTTGCCGCCGGCGACGCGCCAGGCGATCTGGATCAGTCCGGTTTCGCCGAGGATGCGCCGGGCGACCTCGTCAGACGTCTGCGCGAGCTGGGAGCGTGGTGACTGCGACGTTGTCGATCAATCGCGTCCTGCCAATCCTGGCCGCCGCCAGGATGCGGGCGGGCGCGGCGATCGGGCCGGGCCCCAACCGTTCCAGCTGATAGGGTCCCCGCGCCTCGAAGTAATCGACCCGATCGAAACCGGCGCGTTCGATGCGAGACCGCCCTCGCGCCTCGGCCCCGGCGACGGGAGCGCCCTTCGCCAATTCTTCGGCCGCGGCGCAGAGGGCTTGATGGAGGGCTGGGGCAACGGTCCGCTCGGCGGGAGTCAGGTAGGCGTTGCGCGAGGATAGCGCGAGGCCGTCGGCGTCGCGGACGATGGGGGCGCCGACAATCTCGGCCGGCAAGTCCAGATCGAGCGCCAGCCGCCGGATGACCTGAAGTTGCTGATAGTCCTTTTCACCAAACACGGCGACGTGCGGCCAGGTTTGGATCAGCAGCTTGACGACCACCGTGGCGACGCCGGCGAAATGGTGCGGCCGGAACGCGCCTTCCAGCGGCGCGGAGACACCTGAGACGCTCACCTTGGTGCTGAACCCGGCTGGAAACATCGTTTCGACGGTCGGCGCATAGACGAGATCGCAACCAGCCGCCGCCAGCATCGCCAAATCGCCGGCCTCGTCGCGGGGATAGCTGAGAAAATCCTCGTCTGGAGAGAACTGGGTTGGGTTAACGAACAGGCTGGCGACAACGACGTCGGCTCGAGTGCGGGCGATCTCCACCAGCGACAGGTGGCCGGGGTGCAGCGCGCCCATGGTTGGCACGAGCGCCACGCGTCCGCGCGGTTGGTTGGCGCGGAGTTCGGCGGGCGTGCGGACGATCGGAATTGAGGTCATGCGGCGCCCGTGAGCGAGGCGCGGCTTATGGAGCAGGGGCTGCCTCGCGTCTATCCCGAGCAACGCCTGGTCTCTATGAAATTCGCCGCTACAGCCGCCCTTGCGCACGCCGCGCCCATGACGCAATCACAGGCCAGGGTCGAGTCTCGGAAGCAGCCCGCCGATTCGGCCAGGGGAGAGCCGTGCCCAAGGCCCACATCATCGTCGTCGGCAACGAGAAGGGCGGCGCCGGCAAGTCCACCGTGGCCACCCACCTCGCCACCGCCTTGATGCATGAAGGCGCCTCGGTCGCCATCCTCGATCTCGACGTCAGGCAACGCTCGACCGAACGCTTCCTGGTCAATCGCGAAGCCTGGTCCAAGTCTCAGGGCGTCCAACTGGTCCAGCCAACGACGCATCGATGCCTGGAAGAGCTCGCCGAACTGCCGGACGCCTTGGCGGTCGAGGCGGACTTCCTGGTTGTCGATACGCCCGGCGCGGATACAGAGCTGTCGCGCGCCGTCCATCAGGCGGCCGATCTTATCCTCACGCCGATGAACGACAGTTTTGTCGACTTCGACGTGCTCGGCGTGGTGGATCCGGTCACGCTCGAGGTAATCAGGCCAAGCATCTATTCCGAGACGGTGTGGGAGGCTCGCAAATCGCGGGCCATGCAACGCGGGCGGGCGATTGACTGGGTCGTGCTGCGCAATCGGCTGGCGCCGGTCGAGGCCCGCAATCGGAGGCGGGTTGACGAGCGCCTGGCGACGCTCGGCCGCCGGGTCGGTTTCCGCGCGATCGCGGGCTTGCGCGACCGGGTGATCTACCGCGAACTGTTTCCCTTCGGTCTGACCGTCAGCGATCTCACGCGCGGGGTTCGGCCCATTCAAGTGTCCATGGGACATATCGTGGCCCGCCAGGAACTGCGCATGCTGATGTACGAACTGGGCCTGACGGCCGCCGTCGCGGCCGCGGAGTAGGCGTCTCGCCGATGATCATTCTGGCGGTCGCGGGGCTGGCCCTGGCGATCCTGATCTACGTCGGTCGCGGCGGTCGCCTTTTCTCCGTGGTTCGCCGGCTTGGGCCGGCGCTTATCGCGCTCGCGGCCGCCGCCGGCGCGGTCGAGGCGGGACTCCGCGGCCTGTGGGTGGTCAGCGTCGTGCTTATCGCCCTGTCGATCTGGTTCGCTCGCGATGTCGGCAAGCTGGCGTCGAGGACCCGCGCGGCGCCTCCAGATCGGATGCAAGCCGACGAAGCGCGCGCCGTTTTGGGAGTCGGCCCTGACGCCGGACGGCCCGAGATCGAGGCGGCCTATCGTCGCCTGATGTTGCGGGCGCACCCGGATGTCGGCGGCACAAGCGGCTTGGCGTCGCGGCTCAACGCGGCCCGTGATCGCCTGATCAAGAAAAGTTGAACGTCAGGCCTGGTGGCCGATGGCGCAGGCGAGTCCGCGCGATCTCACCGCGCTGCATGCCTGATGAGCCGCGACTTCGCTGAACCCGGAAAAGCGAGCGCGATAGCTGCGGCCGGCGCCATCCACCGAACCCTCGGCGCTGTCGAACTCATGCGAGAATCGCCGCGCCACTTGCTCGACCTGTTCGCGCGCCAGACGTTTGTTGCGGAATTCGCCGACCTGCACCCACCAGCTCCGAGCTTCGTGCGCGCGCACCGGCGTCGCGTGGGGTGGCGCCATGGTCTGGGAGACGGCCATTCGCGCGGGCGTCGCATTGGTACGGGTTAGCACCACGCCGATCGGGTCGGCGTCGCCTTCGCCCTGCCAGAGGGGCGGATGAACGACGGCGACGCCGGCTTCGCGTGATCCGCCAAACATGTTTTGCGTCATCTGCACGCGCTCGCCGCGGTCGCGACGGTCCATGATGTCGAAGCCGGTGAGAAGCAGGTTTTCCACGTCTGCGTTACGCACCGCGCTCGACGAACTGCCCATCACCACCGCGATCAGGCGGTGGCCGTTGCGCATCGCCGATGCGTCGAGGTTGAAACCGGCGGCGTTGGTGAAACCCGTCTTCAGCCCGTCCACGCCCGGCATTTTTCCAAGCAGATGATTGGTGTTGAACATGGTCTTCCCGCGATAGGTGAACTCCTGCTGGCCGAAGAAGCTGTAGTACTGCGGGAAGTCGCGCAGGATCGCACGAGTGAGAATGGCGATGTCGTGCGCCGAAGTGATCTGGCGGTTGTCGGGCAGGCCGTTGGCGTTGACATAGCGGGTGTTGACCATGCCCAGCTGCTGGGCTTTCAGCGTCATCATCTGGGCGAAGCCCGACTCCGTTCCGCCGATACGCTCGGAGATCGCCACGGCCATGTCGTTGGCCGAATGGACGGCCATGGCGTGCAACGCGTTTTCGACGGTGATGGTTTCGCCCGCCCTCAGGCCGAGCTTGGTCGCCGGCTGCGCGGCCGCCAGAGGTGAGACGACGATAAGATCATTCAGGCGTAGCCGTCCCGACGCGAGTGCATCGAACGCCAGATAGAAAGTCATCACCTTGGTGACTGAAGCGGGGTACCTCGGACTGTCCGCCCGCTCTGAGTAGAGAACTTCGCCGGTATGAGCGTCCATTACAATCGCAGTAGTTTTCGGCTCGTATCTTGGCACTTCCAAATAAGGAAGTTGCGCCAAAGCCAAGGTTGGCGACGAACCAATGGCGGCGCCCAGAGCTAACGCCGCGGCAAAATGTGCGAATCGGCGGACCGAGAGAATCAAAGGCTTGCTCCGGAATCGGTTAACAGGCTCGACGTAGGTCATCGTCGCCCGAATGTTAACCTCAACATCGCCCTATCATCCTTTCTCTAAGGTAAACAATTCTTGACCGGCTTGCGCTCGCGGCCGGTTACGCGGGCCGCGAGAGCACAATGGTGCACTGCACAATTTTCTTGTTGACTTCCGCATTGCAGCATGAGATTGGACGGCTGCGCGCGCCCTCTGGCGTGCTCATCCGTTCCGCGGTTCTATCGCCGCCAACCTTTCAGGAGTTTCATCATGGCTACCGCCAAGGAGACGGCCCAGTCCGCCGTCGAACAATTCACCACCACCGGCAACAAGGCGTTCAAGGATAACTTCGAAAAATCCCTCGGCGTCTTCGCCGAACTGAACGCCCATTCGAAGAAGAACTTCGAAGCGGTTGTCGCCTCGATGACCGCCGCCACCAAGGGCGCCGAGACCCTTGGCGCTCACGCCGTCGCCATTTCCAAGAAGGCGGTTGAAGACCAAATGACCGCCGCCAAGACCCTGGCCGGCGCCAAGAGCGTACAGGAAGTCATCGAGCTGCAAACCAGCTTCGCCAAGTCGGCGTTCGAATCCTACGTCGCCGGAATGAACAAGATGGCCGAGACCGTGGCCGCCTCGATGAAGGAATCGGCTTCGCCGATCAATGAGCGGGTCACCGCCTTCGTCGAACGCGTGCAAACCACGCGCTAAAAGCCGCTTCCAACTTTTTTGAGTTACGACCGCGCCCGGGCCGAAAGGTCCGGGCGTTCGTCTTTCATGGCCCGCGCGCTCGGGCTATCAGTGCTCCCCATGACCACGCCTCGTGACCGCCTGGAAGCGTTGAACATCGTCCTGCCGCCGCCCACGGCGCCGGTGGCGAACTATGTTCCGTTCGTCCGTTCGAGCCGCATCGTTCATATCTCCGGCCAGGTCTCGATCGACGGCTCCGGCGGCGTCCGCGGCGTCGTCGGTGAAGACATCGATCTCGCCGCCGCCCAGGGCGCGGCCCGGTTGTGCGCGATCAATCTGATTTCCCAGTTCCAGGCGGCCTGTGACGGCGATCTCGCCCGCGTGGCCCGCGTCGTGAAGCTGGGCGGTTTTGTCCAGGCCGGCCCGTCGTTCTTCGATATCCCCAAGGTCATCAACGGCTGTTCCGATCTGATGGTCGAGGTGTTCGGCGACAAAGGGCGTCACGCGCGCTCGGCGGTGGGCGTTTTCCGGCTTCCGCTCAATTTCGCCGTCGAGGTCGATGCGGTGATCGAGACCGAATGAAACAGACCTTCGGAGAAGCCTGGGACTTGCTGTTCGCGCCGCCGATCGCGCATCGCGGGCTGTGGACCCTTGACGGCTATCCGGAGAATTCGCTGGGCGCCTTCCAGGCGGCGTGCGCGGCCGGCTACGGCATCGAACTCGACGTGCAACTGAGCGCCGACGGCGAGGCGGTGGTCTTCCACGACGCGACACTGGAGCGGATGACCGGGGCGGTGGGGCGCATTTCCGACCACACCGCCGAGGAACTGAGTCGTCTGCGCCTGTCGGGAAGCGAGGAGACCATCCCCACGCTCGCCGACGCCTTGGCCGTGGTCGGCCACCGGGCCATGGTGCATATCGAGATCAAATCGGCGTTCGGCCAGGTCGGGCGGCTCGAACGGCGCGTGTGCGAGGTGTTGATCGACCACAACGGTCCGACCTGCGTCATCGGCTTCAATCCCTATTCTCACGCCTGGTTCGCCGAACGCCACCCCAAGGTCCTCAGGGGCCTGGACAGCTACGGTTATCGTGATGGTGATGCCCGCCATCTGGCCCCCGAACTGCGCAAGGCCTTCGCCCGCCTGGAGCATGTGGACATCGCCAAGCCGCACTTCCTGGCTCTCAGCCTCGACATGCTCCCCCACCCGAAAGCCGGGTCTCTGCGAGCCGCTGGCATGCCGGTCGTCGCCTGGACGGTGCGCAGCGCCGAGGAGTGGGAAGCGGTCAAACCCCATTGCGACAATCTGATCTTCGAGGGTTTCGCCGCGTGACGGCCCTGAAGGCCGAAGTCGAAGTCCATCACCGGATCGCCGATATCGGCCGCCAGGCGTGGGATGGGTGCGCCGCCGCCCCTGACTACGCCGCCAATCCCTTCATCTCTTTCAACTTCCTCGATATCCTCGAGGAGTCGGGTTGCGCGAGCCCGCGCACCGGCTGGGCGCCGCGTCATCTCTCGGTCCGCGACGAGGCCGGCGAGACCGTCGCCGTCATGCCGCTCTACGCCAAGTCGCACAGCCAGGGCGAGTACATCTTCGACCACGGCTGGGCCGACGCCTATGAGCGGGCAGGGGGCCGGTACTATCCCAAGCTCGTGGCTGCCTCGCCGTTCTCGCCGGTCACCGGCCCCAGGCTGATTGTGCGCGAAGGCGTCGATCAGCAAGCCGCGCACAACCTGTTGATCTTGGGCGGCATGGAGCTTTGCCGTCGCCTGGGAGCGTCTGGTCTGGGGGTGAACTTTCCGCTGCAATCGGAATGGCGGTTCATGGGCGAGCAGGGGATGCTGCTTCGCCAGAACCAGCAGTACCATTGGCGAAACCCGGGCTACGCGAACTTCGATGACTTTCTGGCCGCTCTATCGTCGGGGCGACGCAAAACCATCCGGCGCGAGCGGCGCGAGGCGAGCGAAGGCCTGGACATCCAATGTTTGACCGGGTCGGCTCTGACCGAGTCCCACTGGGACGCCTTCTTCGCCTTTTACACCGACACCGGATCTCGCAAGTGGGGCGAGCCCTATCTCAACCGCCACTTCTTCTCCTTGCTCGGCGAGCGCATGGCCGACCAGGTGGCTCTGGTTCTGGCCAAGCGCGACGACCGCTGGATCGCCGGCGCGCTCAACCTCATCGGCGGCGATTGTCTCTACGGCCGCAACTGGGGCTGCCTGGAGGATGTGCCATTCCTGCACTTCGAACTTTGCTACTATCAGGCGATCGAGTTCGCCATCGCCCGCGGCCTCGCGCGCGTTGAGGCCGGCGCCCAGGGCCAGCACAAGATCTCGCGTGGCTATCTGCCGAGCGCCGTCTATTCCGCTCATTTCATCGCCGACCCGGCCCTCCGCGCGCCGGTAGCCCGATTCCTGGAAGAGGAAAGGCGAGCGGTGAGGGGAGAAATGGATTGGCTGGCCGAGGAATTTTCCCCCTTTCGCAAGGCGGCGATGTGAGCTGGCCGCCCGAAGTGGAACTCGCAGGCCGCCACGCCCGGCTGACGCCCTTGCGGGCCGATCACGAAACCGCCCTGGCCGAGGCGGTGAAAGACGGCGCTCTATGGAATCTGTGGTTCACCCACATCGCGGCGCCCGAGGACATGGCCGCCGACATCCAGCGCCGGCTAGCGTTACGAGCGGCTGGCTCGTCTCTGCCGTTCGCGGTGATCGATCAGGCGAGCGGTGAGCCCGTCGGCATGACCGCTTATCTCAACGTCGATCCGGTCAATCTCCGGCTGGAAATCGGCTCGACTTGGTACCGTCGGGCGGCTCAGCGGACGGCGATCAATAGCGAATGCAAGCGCATGCTGCTCGCCCATGCGTTCGAGTCCCTGAATTGCATCGCGGTCGAATTCCGCACCCACTATTTCAATCGGGAAAGCCGGCGGGCCATCGGACGGCTGGGGGCCAAGTTCGACGGGGTGTTGCGCAGCCACATGAAGATGCGCGACGGCTCGCTTCGCGACACCTGCGTCTATTCCATCACCGCTGCGGAGTGGCCCGCGGCGCGCGCCGGATTAGACGCGCGCCTGGAGCGGGGCGCTACGCCTTTTCCCACGCCTCCTTAAGCAACTCGCCGATGCGCGCATCGACCTCGCCGGGCGCGTTCAGACGCGTCCGCGCTTTCAGCCGTTCCGACCAGGACTCGTTCTTCGGCGCTTCGAGCCGCGCGTCCCTCTCCAGCGCCACCGCCAGCCCCAGCATCGCGCCGCCGCCCTTCAGCGGCTTGACGGCGGCGTACTGAAAGGTGCGCGACCAGGCCGTATAGCCCTTCCGGGCCGTGCGGACCGTTCCGGGCAGAGCTTGGGCTGCGTTGTCCAAGGTCTCGAAGATCGCCCGCGACGCATCGTCCGTCCACAGAGCATCGATCAGGCCGTCCGCGTCGCGCCACGACATGGTCGAGCCGAAAGCCTCGCTGATGACGAAGGAAGCTCGGTTCTGCAGCAGGCCATGGGTGTCCTTGAACCATTTGAGGCGCGCCCGATGAGCGGTCTCCGGGCAGCTGCGAGCGATGGCCACCCAGGCTTGCAGGCTCTTGCCAGTCGCGCTCTCCAGGCTGCCGCGCAGGGAGGCGAAATACTTCGCCTGGCGCTCGGTGACGTTGGGCAGATCCGCCATATTGAAAGTCTCCGGCCTTGCTGGGACAAGGATCATACCAAATCCGGAGCCGCCGATCATGAGCCTCGAAGGCGTCTATGAGCCCGACAACATCTTCGCCAAGATCGTGCGTGGCGAAATGCCCTGCGCCAAGGTCTTCGAGGACCAAGACACCCTGGCGTTCATGGACGTCTTTCCGCAGGGACGTGGCCATACCTTGGTCGTCCACAAGCGCTCGCGCGCGCGCAACCTGCTGGACGCCGAAGCCGACGAACTCACGGCTGTCATCGCCACCGTCCAGCGCGTGGCGCGCGCGCTCGTCGCGGCTCTGCAACCGCACGGCTTAACGGTGACGCAGTTCAACGGCGAGGCCTCCGGCCAGACCGTGCTTCACCTGCACTTCCATCTGATCCCGCGCTGGCAAGGAACGCCGCTCGGCCGCCACGCCGGCGGCATGGCCGACGCGAGTGAACTGGCGGAACAGGCCAAAGTGGTCGCCGCCCAGATTCTTTAGCGGACGGTTGCCAACAGCGCCGCGGCGATTGAGTGGCGGCGTTTCCCGATAAGCGGTTAGCGCCCCGGAGCGCCCGGAAGGACTACTAAGCCGGTACCGGCGCCTCGATCTGGGGATCGTCATCGACGCTGATCGCCGGTGGCGGCGTGGGCGGCGCCGTCTTGTCGTCGATCTCGAAGGTCAGCTTGCCGTCCTTCAGGTCCACCTTGACGTGGCCGCCCTTGGCCAGACGCCCGAACAGAATGTCGTCGGCCAAGGGCCGCTTGATCTGTTCCTGGATCACCCGGCCCAGCGGCCTTGCGCCATAGAGCTCGTCGAAGCCGTTCTTGGCCAGCCAATCGATGGCCGCCTCGGTGCTCTCGATGGTCACATGGCGGTCGGCGAGCTGCGCCTCAAGTTGCAGGATGAACTTCTGCACCACCATGCGGATCACTTCGGGTGTCAGGGACTTGAAGGCGACCACCGCGTCCAGCCGGTTGCGGAACTCCGGCGTGAACAGCTTCTTGATCGCTTCCTCATCCTGGCCTTCGAGCTTGCCGCGGCCAAAGCCGATGGAGTTGCGCTGAGAATCAGACGCGCCGGCGTTGGTGGTCATGATCAGGATGACGTTCCTGAAATCGACCTTCTTGCCGTTGGCGTCGGTGAGGGCGCCGTGGTCCATGACCTGCAGCAGGATGTTGAAAACGTCCTGGTGGGCCTTTTCGATCTCATCGAGGAGCACAACGGCGTGCGGGTGCTGGTCGACCGCATCGGTCAACAGGCCTCCCTGGTCGAACCCGACATAGCCTGGCGGCGCGCCGATCAGCCGGCTTACCGTGTGGCGCTCCATGTATTCGCTCATGTCGAAGCGCAGCAGTTCGATGCCGAGGGTGAGGGCGAGCTGGCGCGCCGTCTCGGTCTTGCCGGTGCCCGTCGGTCCCGAGAACAGGTAGGAGCCGATGGGCTTGTCGGCCTCGCGAAGGCCGGCTCTGGCCATCTTCATCGAACTGGAAAGCTGCTTGATCGCCTCTTCCTGGCCGAAGACCGCGCTCGAGAGATCCTGTTCCAGCTGCCGCAGAGCCTCGGTGTCGGACTTGGACACCGACTTTGGCGGAATGCGGGCGATCTTGGCGACCACGGTCTCGACTTCGCGCACGCCGATGATTTTCTTGCGCCGCGCCTCGGGCAGCAGCATCTGCGAGGCGCCCGCCTCGTCGATCACGTCGATGGCCTTGTCGGGCAGTTTGCGATCGGTGATGTATTTCGCCGACAAGTCCACCGCCGCCTTGATCGCGTCGGCGGTGTATTTGAGCTTGTGGAATTCCTCATAGTAGGACTTCAAGCCCTTGAGAATCTTGATGGTGTCCTCGATCGACGGCTCGTTGACGTCGATCTTCTGGAACCGGCGCACCAGAGCGCGATCCTTCTCGAAGTGCTGGCGGAACTCCTTGTAGGTGGTCGAGCCCATGCAACGCAGGTTGCCCGACGCCAGGGCGGGCTTGAGCAGGTTGGACGCGTCCATGGCCCCGCCGCTGGTAGCGCCGGCGCCGATCACCGTGTGGATCTCGTCGATGAACAGGATCGCGCCCTCGTGGTGCTCGAGCTCCTTGATCACCTGTTTGACCCGTTCCTCGAAATCGCCGCGGTAGCGCGTCCCCGCCAGTAGCGAGCCCATGTCGAGGCTGAAGATCGTCGCCTTGGCCAGGACATCGGGCACCTGATGGCTGATGATCTTCCGCGCCAGGCCCTCGGCGATGGCCGTCTTGCCGACGCCCGGGTCGCCGACCAGCAACGGATTGTTCTTGTTGCGGCGGCAGAGGATCTGGATGCAGCGCTCGACCTCATTGGCGCGGCCGATCAACGGATCGACCTTGCCCTGGCGCGCCTTCTCATTGAGGTTGACGCAATAGGCCTCCAGCGCTTCGCCGCCGGTTTTGACCTGGGTCTTTTCTTCCTCCTCGCCAGCGCCCTTGGCCGGGCGGGGCTCCGACGATCCCGCCTTCTTGGCGATGCCATGGGCGATGAAGTTCACCGCGTCGTAGCGGGTCATCTCCTGCTGCTGGAGGAAATAGGCCGCGTGGCTCTCCCGCTC
>DATCEL010000149.1:0-3387 GCA_036510115.1 Caulobacteraceae bacterium | reverse complement strand
AAGGCGTGGAGCGGCGGCGGCGGCAAGGCCTGGCAATCGGTGATCTTCGGCCAGGAGGAAGCCAAGGTGTCGACGCCCGGCAATCCCTTCGCCATTGGCCTCGGCATGTGCGTGCCCACGGTGATGACCGCCGGAAACGAGGCCGACAAGGAGCGCTTCGTGCGCCCCGCGGTCCTCGGCGACGAGATCTGGTGCCAGCTTTTCAGCGAACCCGCCGGTGGATCCGACGTGGCCGCGGCCCGGACCCGCGCCGTGCGCGATGGCGACGATTGGGTGATCAACGGCCAGAAAGTGTGGACCAGCGGCGCCCACTATTCCGACTACGGACTATTGCTCACCCGCACCGACCCCGATGTGCCCAAGCACAAGGGCATGACCATGTTCTGGATCGACATGCACGCCCCGGGCGTCGAGGTGCGGCCGATCCATCAGATGTCGGGCGCCTCCAATTTCAACGAGGTCTATTTCACCGACCTGCGGGTGAAGGACTCCCAACGTGTCGGCGAGGTCGGCGACGGCTGGAAGACGAGCCTCGTCACCCTGATGAACGAGCGCCTGTCAGTGGGCGGCGGCGGCGGCGGCTCGGGCCACGGTCGGCTGTTCAAACTGGCCAGCGACGTCGCCACCTTGGCCGGACCGGCGGCCAAGGACGGCGCCCTGCGCGAGAAGATCGCCGAATGGTTCGTCCAGGCCGAGGGCCTCAAATACACCACCTACCGCACCATGACCGCGCTCAGCCGTGGCCAGACGCCAGGGCCGGAAAGCTCCATCGCCAAGGTGGTGTCCGCCGCCGTGATGCAGGACATGGCCAATGCGGCCATGGACCTGGAGGATCAATTCGGGATCATCACCGACCCCAAGCTCGCGCCGCTCGCCGGCGCCTTCCAGATGTCGCTGATGGCCGCGCCGGGCCTCCGGATCGCCGGCGGCACCGACGAGATCCTGCGCAACATCATCGCCGAGCGGGTTCTGGGCATGCCGCAGGACGTCCGTCTCGACAAGAACGTCGCCTTCAAGGACATTCCAACGGGAAGGTAGGAGCCTGATTCCGCGTCCATGCCGCCGCAGCATCTGGCCAATCTCATCCTCCATATCGGAGCGGGCGTCCTAGGCCTCCTCATCGGTCTTGCGCCGCTGGTGACACGGAAGGGAAGTCCGACGCATCGGCGGTGGGGGCGCGTTTTCGCGCTCTTCGCTGGCGTCGTGGTGGCGACCGCGATCTTCAGCGATCTGTTTTCCCATCCTCCGGCGGCATTGGCCGCGGTTACGCTTTCCGCCGGCTATCAATTGTTCGGCGCGGAGCGCTCACTTGCGTTGCGCGATAGAGCACGACCCAACGCCTACGACGCCCTCGCCGCGTTCGGCGCACTCGCCTTGGCGGCGTTGATCCTGGTGAGAGGCGGCCCCGCCAACGCCGCGTGGACGCCGGCGATTGAATACGCGACGCTTGGCTACGTGGCGGCGCTGGCTTTCTATGACCTTTCCCGCCACGCGTGGTCCCCCCTCTGGGCGCGCGAGGTCCGCCCTCTCGATCATGGCCTGAAGATGATCGGGGTGTGGGTGGCCATGGCGTCGGCGGGCACAGGCAATTTGCTGCGCAACGCACCGCCGCTAAACCAAATTCTCCCGCCGGCGATCAACATGGTCGGGGTCGCCCTTATGCTGGCTTTCGGATTCGCCTACATCCGCCGTCTACGTCCGACGAGCCTTAAGTTTCGGGGGCATGAGCCCCTGTCTCCCTAGCCGGCAAGTTCACAAGGAAACCCCGATGCCCCTCAATGTGTTGATCACTGGCGCCAATAGCGGCTTCGGGCTCCTGACCGCCGCCGCCTTCGCCCGCGCGGGACACAAGGTGCACGCGGGGATGCGCAACCCCGCCAGGGCCGCGGATCTGGAGGCGCTCGCCGCCGAAGGCTTGCCGGTGACACCGGTCATGCTCGACGTCTGCGACGAAGAATCGATTTCCCGGGCGGTCCATCACGCCAGCCAGTCCGCGCCAATCGACATGCTGGTCAACAACGCCGGCTTCGAGGTGGCCGGGCCGGTGGAGCATCTCTCCGATGACAGCCTCAGGCTGCAGTTCGACACCAATGTCCTGGGCGTCGTGCGCATGGTCCGCGCCGTGGCCCCGGCGATGCGCGAGCGCGGCGAGGGCCTGATCGTCAACCTCTCCTCCGTCGCCGGCCATATCTCGGCGCCCTTCACCGGCGCCTATTCGGCCAGCAAACACGCGGTCGAGGCCCTGTCCGAGGCCCTGTGGTTCGAGCTGCGCCCCTTCGGCGTGCGCGTGGTGCTGGTCGAGCCGGGCGGCTTCGAAACCAACTTCGGCGCCAACGTCATCGTCGAGCCGGCCTATGGCCAAGATTCGCCTTACCGCCCGCTCGCCGCGCGCTTCACCGAGGCCATGGCCGGCTTCCGCGCCGGACCGCCGCAGAACCCGCAAGAGATCGCCGACATCATCCTCGCCGTCGCCGCCGAGCCTGACCCCAAGCTGCGCCACCTGGCCGGCGATGACGCGCGCATGCTGGTGCCCCTCTATCGGTCGATGGAGTTCGAAGGCTTCGCCGGCGTCATGCTCCAGCGCCTGGGCCTCGCCGACGCGATCAAACCGCCCGCTTCGGGCTGAGGCGCTGGGGCCGTGGTAGCTGGGGGCGGGATCGAACCGCCGACCTGTGGGTTATGAATCCACCGCTCTAACCATCTGAGCTACCCAGCCGGGCTCCGCGGAAGGCGGGCTTATAGGGTCTCACCCATCAGATGTGAAGGGCGTGGCCGAGGGCCTTGAGAGAGGCTTCCTGGAGAGCCTCGCCGAGCGTCGGGTGGGCGTGAATTGTTCCGGCGATGTCTTCCAGTGTCGCGCCCATCTCGATGGCGAGGCCAAAGGCGGCCGAAAGCTCGCTCACCCCCTGCCCCACCGCCTGGATGCCGAGCACGAGGTTGCGCTCGGATTCGGCGACGACGCGGATGAAACCGCGCTCTCCGTGACGGCTCATCGCCCGGCCGTTGGCCGAAAACGGGAACTGCCCGACCCTAATATCAAAGCCCGCCGCGCGCGCCTCGTCCGGCGAAAGCCCGGCGCTGACGATCTCCGGATCGGTAAAACAGATCGCCGGAATGCAGCGCTTGTCCCAGGCGCGCGGCAGGCCGGCGACGATCTCGGCGACCATCTCGCCCTGGGCCATGGCCCGGTGGGCGAGCATCGGCTCGCCGGTGACATCGCCGATGGCGTAGACCCCGCGCATGGAGGTCTCGCAGCGCTCGCCGATGCGGATGAAGCGACCATCCATGTCGAGCACCAATTCCTCAAGGCCCAGCTCGGCCGTCGCCGGCGCGCGGCCGACGGTGACCAGGATCTTGTCGGCGGCGATCTTCCTGGCCTGACCGTCG
>DATCEL010000148.1:0-6689 GCA_036510115.1 Caulobacteraceae bacterium | reverse complement strand
CTGCGGCGGCCATCAATCGGCGGTTACCGGCCAGAGCGGCCAAAGCGGCCAAGGCGCGACGGCTTCAAGCTCCAGCGGCGCCTATGGCTCCAGCCAATCGAGCTACGCCACCCAGGACGCATCGACGCCCCTGGTCAATGGCAAGCCGATGTGGGCGGCCAATCGCAAGCACACGGCGGTCGAAAACGCCCAGTATCAATTCACCAAGAACGGCCAGGATTTCGGCGCGCGTTCGGAGAACGACTACGTCACCAAGGTCCACGCCTTCGTCGAAAATCCGCCGGCCCAGGCCCAGACGCTGGATCGCTCCAATGGCGATCGTCTGATCTATGATGGCAAGTCCAACACCTTCGCGGTCGTCTCGCGCGATGGCGCGCCCCGGACGATGTTCAAGCCGCGCGACGGCGCGTCTTACTGGGTCGAGCAGAAACAGCGTGAGAGCGAGCGTTCATCGAGCGGATCGAACCAGAGTTAGAGCCCCGGGAGGAGTCGGCGTCAGATCGCCCAACCTTGGTGAAGAGCGCAGACGCCGCCGCTGAAATTGCTGAACGAAACCCGCGAAAACCCCGCGCCGGCCATCAAGGCCGCGAGGGGCCGTTGGGCGGGAAACCGCCGGATGCTCTCGACCAGATAGAGATAGGCGTCACGGTCGTGCGCCACGCGCTCGCCGATCGCCGGGATCACGCCAAAGGAAAAGGCGTCGTAACCGGCGCGCACCGCCACCGACGATGGCCGGGAGAATTCCAGGCACAGAAACCGGCCGCCGGGCCGCAGCACGCGCCGCGCTTCGGCGAGGGCGCGGGCAATATCGGTGACGTTGCGTAGTCCAAAGGCGATGCAATAGGCGTCGGCGACCGCGTCGGCGAGCGGCAGGCGTTGGGCGTCGCCGACCGCCCATTCCAAGCCTTTGCCCATCGCCCGGGCGCGTCCGGCGTCGATCATGGCGGCGTTGAAGTCGATGACCGTCACCCGCGCCGACGGGCCGCCTCGCCGCCCGCGCGCGGCCTCCGCCATCCGCCACAGACGCGTGGCCATGTCGCCCGTGCCGCCGGCGCAGTCGATGATGGTTTCGCCAGGCTGCGGATTCAGCCGGGCCGCCGCGGCGTCCTTCCACAGCCGATGAAGGCCGCCACTCATCAGATCGTTCATCAGATCGTAGCGGCCGGCGACGCGATCGAACACGCCCCGAACCAGACCGGGCTTTTCCGCCGGGTCCACGTCCCGATAGCCGAATGTGGCGGCGCGCTCGTCCATCGCATGGTCTTAGGGGCTCAGGCGGGACGGCGCCAGCGGCCGTGGCGGCGCGGGCGGCTATGGGTTAGGCAAGGCCATGCCCGAATTGCCGGAAGTCGAAACCGTCCGCATGGGTCTCGAACCCGTACTCGCCGGGCGGCGTCTGACCCGGGTCGAGGCGCGGCGGCCCGATCTCCGCTTTCCTTTGCCGACCGGCTTCGTCCAGCGCCTGACCGGCGCGCGCGTGCTCTCGCTGTCGCGACGCGGCAAATATCTGCTAGCCGCGCTCGATCGCGGGGCAACCCTGCTCATGCATCTGGGCATGACCGGACGATTCGAGATCGAGGGCGCGACGCCCGCTGGCGCCTTGGCTCTGGCTGCGCCGGCCGACCCCAAACACGCCCATGTAGTGTTCGAAACCGACGCCGGCGCGCGGATCACATTCTTCGACCCGCGGCGGTTCGGCTTCATGGATCTGATCAAGGAGGGTGACGACCGGCTGGCCGGCCTCGGCCCCGAACCGCTCGAAGCGAGTTTCGACGCCGGCCATCTTGCGCGCGCGTTCGCCGGACGGCGTCAGGGCGCGAAGACCCTGCTGCTCGACCAACGCATCGTCGCCGGCCTCGGCAATATCTACGTTTGCGAGGCGCTGCACCGGGCCAGGATTTCGCCGACCAAGCCAGCCGGGGCGATTTCGCGGCGCAAACTTGAGCGTCTGGTTGCGACCATTCGCGAGGTGCTGCTGGCGGCGATCGCGCAAGGCGGTTCGACACTGCGCGATTTCGCCGCCGCCGATGGCGCGCTCGGCTTTTTCCAGCATCGCTTCCTGGTCTATGACCGCGAGGGCCAAGCCTGTCCGTCGCCGAATTGCCGGGGGGTCATCCGCCGGATTGTCCAATCGGGGCGATCCACCTTCTATTGCCCGGTGTGCCAAAGATGAGAACCATCCTCATTGCTCTGCTATCTTGGCTGCCCATTTCGCTTGGCGCGCTTGAGGCCAGCGCGCAACCCGCCATGTGGACCGTCCGCGGGCCGCATGCGGTCGCCGTGCTGTTCGGCTCGGTCCACCTGCTTCCGCCGGGGCTCGATTGGGAGTCGCCGGCCCTCAAGCAAGCCATCGCCCAGGCCGACGAGATCTGGTTTGAACTGCCTATCGGACCGGCCACGGACCGGCAGGTCCAACTTATAGCCAGCCGGAAAGGCCGGCTGCCGGCGGGCGACAGCCTGTTCAAGCATCTGACGCCAGAGCAGGTGGGCCGCCTCCGCTCGGTCTGCGCGAGCCTCGGGATTCCGCTCGCCTCCATCGCCCCTTTGCGGCCGTGGATGGCCGATGTTCTGCTGTCGGTCGCTCAGGACATGCGGGCGGGCGCCCGATCTGGACAAGGCGTCGAAGAGCAGCTTTCGAGCCAGGCCCTGCCGACGACAGCCCGCCACGCCTTCGAAACCGTCGAGCTACAAATCAACGTTCTGGCCGACACCTCGATGAGCGATCAGATTGGCGCGCTGAACGATACGCTCGCGGAAATTTCCGACGATCCAGGCCTGTTCGATCGGGCGGTGAAGGAATGGCTTTCGGCGGATCTCGCCGGACTCGCCAAAGATGCGATGGATCCGATCGCCAAGACTTCGCCCAACATCTATCGCCGCCTCGTCACCGACCGCAATCAACGCTGGGCGGACATCCTGTCGGAAAGGCTGAAGGGCGGCGGCGCGATCGTCGTCGTTGTCGGCTCAGGCCATCTATTGGGTCCGGCGGGCGTCCCCGCCTTGCTGCGCGCGCGCGGCTACGCGGTGGAGGGTCCATGAGGAGAGCGCGCATTGACCCCTCGGCCGCCCTCAACTATATCCGCGCGTCCTCATTTCCCGTCCCCTAACCGCAAAGTCGACTGATCCATGGCCAACAACCCCGGCGCCAAGAAGGCGATCCGCAAGATCGCGAAACGCACCGAGGTCAATTCGGCTCGCAGATCGCGCGTGCGGACCTATTTGCGCCGGTTCGACGAAGCCTTGGCCGGCGGCGACGCGGCCGTGGCGAAGGCCGCTTTCGAGACCGCTCAAGCGGAACTCATGCGCGCCGTCGGCAAGGGCGTATTTCATCCCAACACGGGATCGAGGAAGGTTTCGCGGTTGCACCGCCAACTGAAGAAACTGACTGCCGCGTAGAGACCGCCCGGCTCTTTTCCAACTAACTGAAATCTATAACTCTTTCCTGCGCAGCTTGGCTGCGGCGGGTCAGCGACGGCGCGCGGCTGGGCGGTCAATTCGGCCCCGGAAAAAAACTTGAAAAAGTGATCGGCGGAATTTCCTTGGCTTGTCTGGACCTTCCGATTGTCAACCCGGTTTTTCGCCGATTCGGACCGAATTTTGTCGCGAATCGTCGTTGACGGCGCGGGAGGCGAAGCTAGTCTGGGGTTCTCAGCACTTTTGGTCTTGTACGGACGAAAAATGCGGCGGCGGCGTTAGCGCGTCCCGGCGTTCGGGGGCGGTTGTGTCAATTCGGTCGATTTAACGGCGCGGTGGCGACGATAGCGGTTCTGTGTCCCGCGTTTTGGGGCCGCGGGGCGGGGAACGGGGATGATGGCGGCGAGCAACCTAGCGTTGGCGACTACGACGATTCCCGTGTCCGCGATCTGGGCTGAAGCGTGCGTGACCCTCCGGTCAGAACTCGGCGAAGACGCGTTTGGCTCGTGGCTGGCGCGCGCGGTGCTGGAATCCGCGTCCGACGGCGGCCTCTATCTGGTGGCGCCCACTGGCGTCGGCCGCGACTGGATCCGGCGCTATGCCTGGCGCCGCATCGGCGAGCTTTGGGCGCTGCATGACCCGATGTCGCGTTCCGTACGCCTTCAGTCACGCGCCGAGTTCGAAGCCGTGGCCGGATGCGCCTACTCGGCGCCCGTGCGCCCGGCCCCGGCGACGCCGCCGGCAAGCCAGCCCACCGCCAGCGCCGCCTGCGCGCCGCGCGACCGGTTCACCTTCGATAGCTTCGTCTGTGGGCCGGCCAATGAATTCGCCCACGCCGTCGCCCGCCGGGTGGCCTCGTGGGCCGACGGACACTTCAATCCGGTGGTCATCCACGGCCCCTATGGCTTCGGCAAGACGCACCTGCTGTGCGCCATGGCGCGCGAGGCCATGGCCGCCGCCCCTCAGCGCAAGGTCCTCTATTTGACGGCCGAGCGGTTCCTTTCGGGTTTCGTCCGCGCGGCCATGGATCGCCAGATCGGCCCGTTCAAGGATCAACTGCGCGGGGCCGACCTGCTGATCGTCGACGATGTCCACTTTATCGCCGGCAAACATTCCACCCAGGAGGAACTCTTCCATACCCTCTCGGCCTTGATGGAAGACGGTCGCAGAGTGGTGTTCTCGGCCGATCGGCCGCCCTCCGCCCTCACCGAATTCGACGCCCATCTGCGCTCACATCTCTCGGCGGGCCTGGTGTGCGGGATCGAGCCGGCCGACCGGGCGCTGCGTCTGGGCATTCTGGAGCGCAAGTTCGAGATGTTGCGCCGACAGTTCGGCTTCTCCGGCGCCCTGAGGCCTGAGATCCGTGACTTCCTGGCCGACCGCTTCACCGACAATGTTCGTGAATTGGAGGGCGCGCTCAACACCCTGGTCGCGCGCGGCGGCGGCGGCGTGTGCGCCCTGACACTGGACGAGACCCACCGACTGCTACGCCCCCACCTTCGCGGCGGCGAACGGCGCGTGACCGTCGACGAGATTCAGAAGGCCACCGCCGACCACTTCCGCCTCACCCAGGCCGATCTGCTCTCCGAGCGCCGCACCCGCGCCTTGGCGCGTCCGCGGCAGGCGGCCATGTGGCTGGCCAAACAGCTGACCACCCGGTCTTTGCCCGACATTGGCCGGCGCTTCGGCGGTCGTGACCACACCACCGTGCTGCACGCCGTGCGTCGCATCGAAGAGCTGCGCGCGGGCGATCCGCAACTGAGCCAGGATCTCGAAATCCTGTTGCGCAAACTCAGGGGCTAGGCGCTCGGCGGCCTCCGGGTTCGCCGCTTAAGATCTCGCGGCCACCCCATGCTTGCGGAAATGCGCCAGCATGCGGGCCCAGCCATCCTTGGCGTCGGCCGCATTGTAACTTTCGCGATAGTCGGCGTGAAAGCCGTGTCCGGCGTCGGGATAGATGACGATCTCAGAGTCCGTCTTGTGCGCCTTCGCCAGGGCGGCGCGCATGGCCGGAGCCAGGGCCGAAAGCTGGTCCTTCGCCCCGTAGAGCCCCAGTACGGGCGCGGTGAGGCGGCTCACCGCGTCGATCGGCCACTCTCGCCCCGGCGCGGGCGCGGAGGCGGTGGTTGGGCCCATTTGTCCGTACCAGGCCACGCCCGCCTTGATCCTGGGGAACTGTTCGCAGGCCAGCCACACCACCCGCCCGCCCCAGCAGAAACCGGTGATGCCGATATGGCGGCCCTCGACAAAGGGCTGACGGCCCAGGAAATCCAGGGTCACCCCGACATCACCCATGACCTGTTCGTCCGAAGCCTTGCGCACGATCACCATCACCGCCGCCATGTCGGTGAGGGGGGCGGGGTCGCCGGCGCGCGCGAAAAACGCCGGGGCGATGGCCACGTAGCCGAGCTTGGCGAGCCGGCGGCACGTGTCCTTGATGTAGTCATGGATGCCGAAGATCTCGTTGACGACGATGACGGCCGGAAACCGTCCCGCCGCTTTCGGCCGCGCCACATAGGCTGGAAGGCTGAAGCCCGCCGAGGGATAAGTGACGGTCTCGGTGACCAGGCCGACCTCGTCGGTGTGAATGGGGTCGGCCTCCGCCGAAAGCGCTGCGGCGGCATAGCCGAGGAAAAAGGCGCCCGCCACCGCGCGGCGCGAGAGATGAAAATCCTCGGGCTCAGAGCCCTCGGGGCGCTTCAGCATCGGCATGCGGTCCCTCCTCTTCGGCTCGATCCTCGCGCTTGCGGCCAGTCTCTGTCAAAGCGCGCGGCGCAGGGTGAGGTTGATACGCCCCCCGCCAGGCGCAAGCGCGGAGCTTCCTGCGAGCACGCGGTCAATCCCGTGGAAGGCCAGCCTGGCGTCGCCGCCCAGTACGCAGACATCACCCGAGGCCAGACGAAACGAGCGTGTGGGCGCGCGGCGCTCCGTCCCGCCGATGCGGAAGATCGCCGTGTCGCCAAGAGAAACTGACACCACCGGATGGGAGAAATCCCTCTCGTCTCTGTCCTGGTGCAGGCCCATGCGCGCGTCGGCGCGATAGAGATTGACCAGACAGGCGTCCGGGCCGGGCCCGCCCTCGGTCACATCGGCCCAAAGGGTCAGCAACACCGCGGGGATCGGTGGCCAGGGTTGGCCGGTGATCGGATGGCGCGCCTCGTAGCGGTATCCGGCGGCGTCCGTCATCCAGCCAAGCGGGCCGAAATTGGTCATCTCAACGCTCATCGATTGGCCGCTCGGCGTGACCGGCCGATAGAACGGCGCCGCCCGCGAGG
>DATCEL010000147.1:0-2622 GCA_036510115.1 Caulobacteraceae bacterium | reverse complement strand
CCACCCCTCCAGCACCTCGACGAAGCGGCTGAGCCAGGCGTTGGTCTGGGCGGCGTCGATCACCCGGTGGTCGATGGTCAGGGAGACATAGGCCATCGGCCGAATCTGGATGGTATCGGCCCCGGCGACCTCGCGCGCCACCACCCGCTTTTCCAGTTTGCCGACGCCGAGGATCGCCGACTGCGGCTGGTTGATGATGATCGGCGTGGCGACCAGAGAGCCGGAAACGCCATGGTTGGAAATCGAGAAGGTGCCGCCCTGGACATCGGCCGCGCCCAGCTTGCCCGCGCGGGCGCGCTCGGTGAGGTCGGTGAGGCGGGCGGCGATCTCGGCCAGGCTCAGCGCCTGGGCGCGGCGGATCACCGGCACGATCAGGCCCTTCTCGCCGAGCGCCGTACCGACGCCGATGTTGGAGTCGGCGAAAATCTCCAGATGATCCTCATGCCAGCGGCTGTTGACCGCCGGCGCGGCTTCCATGGCCTTGGCGGCGGCGGCGACGATGTAGGCGGTGTAGGTGAGGCCGATCCCTTTGGCGGCAAGCTCAGCCTTGTGCGCGGCGCGGTGGGCGATGACGGCGGCGAAGTCGGCCTCGAACACGGCGGTGACGTGGGGCGCCGTCGCCACCGAGCGGCTCATGTGCTCGGCGATCTGCCGGCGCATGCGATCGTGCGGCACGCGGCGGACCACGCCCTCGGCGGTGGGCGTCGCCTCTCGACGGCCGATCTCGCCGGCGACGTCTTCGCGGGTCAGGCGGCCGCCGCGTCCGCTGCCGGCGAGGGCGCTGGGATCGAGCCCGCTTTCGCGGACCAGGCGGCGCACCGAGGGTGAGAGGCGGAGTTCGCGGCCATCCGGCTCGCCGGGCCTAGTTGTCGGCGTTGCGGTCTTTGGCGGCGCCGCCGGCGCCTTGGCCGCGACCCCGCCGGCGCGGATTCGGCCGAGGATCGCCCCGGGGCCAGCTTCCGCATCGACAGCGAGGCGTTGTTCGACAAGCACGCCGGATATCGGCGCGGCCACTTCCACCGCGACCTTGTCGGTCTCCAGCTCCACCACCGCCTCGTTCTCGGCCACCGCCTCGCCCACGGCCTTCAGCCACGCGCGCACCACCGCTTCGGTTCCCTCCTGCTCGAGGGGGACGACGAGATCGACCAGTTCCGCCACCCTAGAACTCCACCAGTTCGACGATCCTGACGGCGATGGTTTCCACCGATGGAACCACGGCGTCCAGCAGCACCGGATTATGCGGGCTCGGGAGGTCGGGCATGGTCAGGCGCGAGACGGGGGCGTCGAGGTCGAGAAAGGCCTCGTCGGCGACCACGGCGGCGATCTCGGCCCCGAAGCCGGCGGTGCGCAGGTCCTCGTGGACGATCAGGCAGCGATGAGTGCGGGCGACCGAACCCAGCACCGCCTGGCGATCCCACGGCATGAGGGTGCGCAGATCGATCACCTCGGCCGATCGGCCGCTGGCTCGCGCCGCCGCCTCGCAACGCTCGACCATAGCCCCCCAGGCGACGAGGGTAATGTCATCGCCGGCGATCGTCGTCTTGGCGTGCCCGAATTCGAGAGCATAGGCGTCGCCCGGCCACGGCCGCCTGGCCCAGGCGGCGTCGAGCATCGCCCGGTGTTCGAGGAACATCACCGGATCGTCGCCGCGCAGGGCCGAACGCAACAGGCCGACCGCGTCCTCGGCGTTGGAGGGAACCGCGACTTTCCAGCCGGGCGCGTGGACGAACTGAACCTCATTGGTCTGGCTGTGCCAGGGATCGCCGCATTTGAAGAAGCCCACCGGCATGCGCACGACCATCGGCGCGGCGAAGCGGGTGGCCGTGCGCCAGCGTAGGGTGCCGGCGTCGTTGATCTGTTCGGCGGCCGGGTCGGCGTATTTGCGGAACTGGATCTCCGGGACCGGCAGCAGGCCGGCCAGCGCCATGCCCACGGCCCGGCCGATGATGCCTTCCTCCGAGAGCGAGGTGTCGAACACCCGCTCTGGCCCGAACTTCGCCTGCAGGCCGAGGGTCACCCCGTGCACTCCGCCCTTGGGACCGACATCCTCGCCGAAGACCACCATGCGCGGGTTGAGCGCCAGTTCGCCTTCCAGTGTGCGCCGGATAGCCGCGCCCATGTTGATTCTCTGGCCTTCGGAATGAGCCTCCGGGATCGACGGCGGCGAGGTGACTCCCGCCGCGCGCAAGCCGCCGCGAATCTGCGGCGCGTCGGCTTCCGAGAAGACGAAACGGCCGACGGTGGCCGGGTCTGGCTGGGGTCGCGACTCGGCGCCCGCGCGCGCCGCCGCGCAGGCTTCCATGGCCTCGCCGGCAACGCCGTCCCATTCGGCTTCGCTCAAGATGTCCGGAACGAGATGGTCCTTGAGGCGCGGCAACGGGTCACGCGCCCATTCGCCGGCCACGGTCTCGGCGGACTTATAGGCCTGGGTGTCCTGGAAGCTGTGTCCCTCCAGGCGCGGCACGGTGAGGCGCAGCAAGGTGGGCGCGCGCCGCTCGCGCACGCCGGCGACCGCGGTCTCGATCAGGGCGGCCGCCTCTGCGGGGTCGGTCCCGTCGCCGGAAAGGATGGTCAGGCCGGCGAAGCTCGCGAGGTTGGCGGCGATGTCAGCGCCCGGCGTCT
>DATCEL010000146.1:0-2985 GCA_036510115.1 Caulobacteraceae bacterium | reverse complement strand
CCCGTGAACGGGGGAGGATAGGGCTGGATTTAGCGGGTCTTGATTTGCGTCAGGGCCTTGACCGCCGGATCGTTGGCGAAGTCGCACGGGGCGATGAAGCCCAGGCCATCCCATTCGATATCGACGCCGGCGGCGGCGAAGCATTTGGCGACATATTCCGAGCAGATATATTCATCGCGCGGGCCCAGAGACCTGGGCATCTTGACGGCGAAACGGCCCACGGCGATGCGCAGGCCGATCTTGACGACCTCCGCGCCGCTGAAGCGCTCGCCCAGGCGATCGACGGCGGCGTCGGCCAGCCGCGTCATCCGCGCCGTGGCGGGTTTGCCGCCCGCATGAGCGAAAGCCGGATGGCGGGCGAGAAGGATCTTGCCCGGGTAGGGTTTCTTGCCGGAGCTGCTTTGGCTGATGAAGCTTTCCAGCGGCACGGCGCGGACGCCCAGTTTCTGGACGCATTCAAAGACCATGATCCGCCCCACTGCCGGCCAGCGACAGGCGAAGGCCACGTGAGTCCACGGGCTCTTGCTGGCGGCGCCGATCAGACGGGAGAACGGATCATGGCCTGAACAGAGCAGGATGTCGCCATCGCGGATGCGGGCGGAGACGGCCGCCAGGGGCTCGGCCGCGAGCTTGTCGAGGGCGTCGTCCTCGATGGCCATCGATCAGGCGCCCTTCAATCCAGCGGGAACTGGCAATTGCCGTTGCCGTCGCAGGTGCAGATGGTCACCGTCCCGTCGGGATTGTGCCAGGTGAAGCAGGGCTGGCCCTTGGGCGCGCCGGCGCACGGATTGGACCCGGCGGCGGCGTGGTCGGCAAGGCGCCGCTCGAAGGCGGCGCGGGAGGGCGGTTCGGCGGCCCTCAGCCCAGCGGGAAGCGCGTCCGCCAGGCGGCGCATAGCGGGCGCGCGGCGAGGCGCGGATTTCTCTCGGTTCATCTGGGGACCTTTCTCACGGTTGCGAATTCTGGATCGCGCCGGCGACGGCCTGCCCGATCAGGGCGGCGAGGTGAGCATCGCTCGCCGCCGCGCTGGGATGACCATTGGCCTGGACCTCGCCCATGGTGATGATCATGTCGTCGGTTCGGCTGCGCTGGCCGCTGAGGAACGGCGCGGTCGGATTGATCAACACCGTGGCCAGCTTCCAACCCGGCGTCAGGCCGCCAGAACCGGTGACGACAAACTGCACTTCATAGTTGAAGACGTCGAATGGCGAGGCGCCCGCCGCGCGCGGGACGACGCCCGGCACGCGGGAGATCTGAACCTTGGAGCGCAGGAAGTCGTAGATTTTGAGATCGCCGTCGATCAGATGCGCGCCCGGCGGCTCGCAGGGCTCCGTGACTTCCTGGTCGGCGAGAAGATCGGCGAAGCGGTAGTAGATGCCGATGGTCTCGGTGCGCGTGGCGTGGGACGAGAGCTGGGCGCCCAGAGCCACGCTCGCCGATTGGGGGATGGTGACAGCGCCGCCCTTGGAGAAAACCTTGACCACGTTTTCCAGGGGATCGATGGGCGTCAGGCTGGGGGCGATCGCCGCGCTCTCGTCGACCTGCAGCTTGAGGTTGATCTTGGCCCCCCATTTGTCGAGCCAGGCGGTGCTGTAGCCGCCGGCGTTGGGATTGGCGGCCTCCTCCTTGCGGATGAGCTGCAAGGCGCGGGTGAGTTCGCACTTGATGTGAACCACCAGGTCGCCTTCCCGGGCCAGTTCGCGCCTGGGCGTCTGGCCGAAACGATGCATCTCCGGAACGCTGGTGGCGCATGACGAGACGAAGGCGGCGGCGGCGAGCGTGGCCACCCGCGCGGCCGGTGTCGATCGAACGCGCATGACGCCCCCCGCTTTCAAGCCATGAGCCTTCTTAAGCGAGTTCGCCGCGCCCCGACAGCGGGGCCGTCGAACTGTTCAGCGACGAGCAGCCGACCCGTGACCTTGGCGGCTGAGCGCGGCGGCCGGTCGGCCAGCTAAACAGGTTTCCCTTGCCGGCGGCGCCGGCGGATCGATAGATGCGCGCCCACGAGGCGACAGCTAACCGCATGTCCGATGTCTTCATCTCCTATGCGCGATCGACCGCGAAGCAGGCGCAAGCGGTCTGCGAGGCGCTGCGGGCGCAGGGCTATCGCGTCTGGTGGGACGACGATCTGCCGCCGCATCGGCCCTACGCCGAGGTGATCGCCGAGCGGCTGGCCGCGGCCAAGGTGGTGGTGGTGATCTGGTCGACCGACGCGGCGCAATCGCAGTGGGTGCGGTCGGAAGCCAACCAGGGCCGCTCGGCCGACAAGCTGGTCCAGATCGCCTTCGGCGGGGTGAGGCCGCCGATGCCGTTCGATCAAATCCAGTGCGCCGATCTCAGCGGCTGGACCGGGGCGCTGGATGCGCCCGCCTGGCTCAAGGTCGCCGCCAGCGTCGCGGAGCTGACCGCCACGGACGGCGCCTCTGACGCCATCGCCCCGATCAAGCCGGCGGCGCCGCGCAAGCTGTCGATCTGCGTCCTGCCCTTCGCCAACATGAGCGGCGATGTCGAGCAGGAGTATTTCAGCGACGGGATCACCGAGGACATCATTACCGACCTGTCGAAGGTCTCGGCCCTGTCGGTGACCGCGCGCAACACCGCCTTCACCTTCAAGGGCAAGTCCGTCGACGTGCCGACGATCGTCCGGCAGCTCGGGGTCGGCCATGTGCTCGAGGGCAGCGTGCGCAAGGCGGGAAACCGCGTGCGGATCACCGCCCAGCTCATCGACGGGACCTCCGGCGAACATGCCTGGGCCGAGCGCTACGACCGTGACCTGACCGACATCTTCGCCCTGCAGGACGAGATCAGCGAGGCCATCGTGGCGGCGTTGAAGCTGAAGCTGCTGCCGCAAGAGAAACAGGCGATCGAGCGGCGCGGCACCGACAGCGTCGAGGCCTACGACCTCTATCTGATGGCCCGCTCATACGTGTTGAGCGGCAACCAAGGCGATCCGCGGTCGCACGAGGCGATCGAGCGCCTGTGCCG
>DATCEL010000145.1:0-2725 GCA_036510115.1 Caulobacteraceae bacterium | reverse complement strand
AAGGCGATCGAGAAGGGGGCCGATGGTCTGATTCCGGTCGCCGCCGGCGCCGGCGGTCACGCCAGCCGGCTCTCGCCCTTCGCCCTCATTCAGGAACTGCGCGAATGGTTCGATGGACCGATCGCCCTTTCCGGGGCCATCGCCAACGGCGGCGCGGTTCTGGCGGCCCAGGCCATGGGGGCTGATCTCGCCTATGTCGGCTCGGCCTTCATCGCCACGGCGGAGGCCCGTGCGTCGGATGGCTACAAGACGATGATCGTCGAGCGCGGCGGCGAGGATATCGTCTACACCAACCTGTTTACCGGGGTGCACGGCAACTATCTGCGCCAGAGCATCGAGAACGCCGGACTCGACCCAGAGAATTTGCCCGAGGCCGACCCCTCGAAAATGAACTTCGGTTCGGGCGGCAATCAGAGCGCCAAGGCTTGGCGCGACATTTGGGGTTGCGGCCAGGGCATCGGCGCGGTGAAGTCCGTTCCTACCGTCGGCGAGTTGGTGGCGCGGCTCGCCGCTGAATATGAGGCCGCCAAGCGCGAACTCGCGGCCAAGACCGCCTTTACCGCCGGCGCTCCGCTGGCATTCGCCGCCGAATAGTGATCGGTAAGACCGGCAGGAGGAACCCATGTCCCCACTCACCATCTACCTCGCGCGTTTCCTCGGCGTGGCCTGTCTCTTGCTGTGCGCGGCCCTGGCCGCGCGTCCCAAGACCGCCCTGGCGGCGATTGATTCGATCAGGGATCAGCCCGGCCTGCTCCTGGTTACCGGCATCTTCACCATGGCGGGCGGCGCGGCTATGGTCGTCGGCCACAACCAATGGTCGGACGGCGCGCTCACGATCGTGGTGACGGCGCTCGGTTGGCTGATCCTGATCAAGGGCTTCGCCGTCATGGCCGCGCCGTCGGCCGTGCTCGCCGTGTTCTATCTCGCGCTCGGTTACCCCGGACGCTTTCGGCTGGTCATGGCGATCGGCTTCCTACTCAGCCTGTGGCTGACCTGGGCCGGCTTCACCGCCGAGGTATCTATTCCGATCTAGGCGTCCCTCCCGTGGGGGCGCCACGGGTTCACGGCTTTCCGCTCAACGATATGTCCGCGCCTTCGCTGTCGCGGATACGCGAGAGAAGCGTTCCGTGTTCCTCGAACGGGGCCTGGGTGAAGGTCACGCCCCCCGCCTCGCGGTCGGCATAGGTCTCGCGCAGGTTCTCGGTCGTGAAGCCGATCTCGACTCCGCCGGCGGGGTTTTTGTCGCTGGCCGGATGCAGGGCCAGAGTGACGTCGCCGGTCTCGAATTCGCTCCAGAACGGCGAGGCGAATTTCATCTTCAGCCCGAGGGTGTCGCGATAGAAGGCGACGGCCTTATCCATGTCGGCCACGAACTTGATCGCATAGGTGAACTTCGCCTGCATCGCGCACCTCCCGTGTTCGGACAAGAATAGCACGCCGCCCTTTCGAGCCCAATGCGCTTGCTTGGCGAGCGCTGACGATATAGTTATGTTTCCTAACTAACTATCCGGAGCGAGTGGTGACGCTTGTCGACGCCGACGAGGATCTGATCGCACTGGCCGAAGCCCTGCGGCCGGGGCTGTTGCGAGTCTCGCGCCTGCTTCGCCGCTAGGCGCAGAAGGCGGGTGTTTCGGCCGTGGACGCCCAGCTTCTGGGTTACATTTCCAAGCATCCGGGAGTCGGCGGCGGCGAGCTGGCCGATGCCGAGCAGATGAGCGCGCCCTCGATGTCGGCGCATCTGAAGCGTCTCGAAGCCGCCGGCTGGATCGGGCGTGAACCGCCCAGGGCCGACGATCGCCGCCGCGTCGGCCTGCGGGTCACCGCCGCGGGGGAGGCGGCTTTGCTCGCCATCCGCCGGCAGAGGAACGAGTGGCTGGCCGCGCGCCTCGCCGCCTTGACCGCGAAAGAACGCCGCGCGCTGGCCGCCGCTGGGGGGCCGCTCCGGCGTCTGGCGGGAGACCGCTGGTGAACGACGCGACGACGAACCCAGACACGGCCATCATCGCCGCCGGTGAGGCGATGGGGGCCACGGAATACATCGAAACGCCGCAACGCGAACTGCGAGCCGCGGCCGCCGGAGCGGACGGTCGCGCCGCCGAGCCATTCTCGTCTTTGGTGCCGGCGATCATCGGCGGCGCGCTGATGATGCAGACGTTGTCGGCGACGGTGATCGCCAACGCCCTGCCGACCATGGCTCGTTCGTTCCATGAGGACCCAATCCGCCTCAACACCACCATCACCATGTATCTGCTGGCGTCGGCCGTGTTCCTGCCGATCAGCGGCTGGATGGCCGACCGCTTCGGCGCCAAGCGCATCTTCCTCATCGCCATCGTCGCCTACGCCGCCTCCTGCGCCGCCTGCGGGCTGGCCAACAACCTGCCTGAGATGCTCTTCGCCCGGGCCTGCGAGGGGGCGGCAGGGGCGATGATGGGGCCGGTCGGCCGCCTGGTCCTGCTGCGCTCGACACCCAAGCACAATCTGGTGCGGGCGATGAGCGTCCTCACCATGCCGGCCCTGCTGGGGCCCGTCATTGGGCCGCCGATTGGCGGCTTCATCATCACCTACGGCTCGTGGCGCTGGATCTTCTTTCTCAACCTGCCGATCGCGGTGCTCGGCGTGGTGCTGGTGTGGAAGTTCATCGATGACGTGCGCGAACAGAACACCGCCCCGCTCGACTGGATTGGCCTCATCCTTACCGGCGCGGGCATGGCCGCGGTGGTCTGGG
>DATCEL010000144.1:0-4059 GCA_036510115.1 Caulobacteraceae bacterium | reverse complement strand
CGATCCTTGGTCCCGGCCTCATAACTCCACACCGAGTCGGAGCTGTACTGAGTGGGAAAGACCCCGCCGCAAGCGACCGCCGGCAAGGGCGGCGAGGCGCCGCCGATGCGGTAGCCCTTGGCCACCGTGGCGTAGACGAGATCGTCCGGCGTCACCTGGTAAGAGAGACTGAACTTGGGCGTCAGCGGCTTCTCGTCCTTCCCGCCGCTGGTGATGTTCGGCACGCCGCCGTTGTCCAGAAGATCTTGTGGCCCGTCATCGAGACTGACGAAATCGAAATGAGTCCAGGCGAAGCGCAACCCGACCTCGGCCTTGAGTTTGTCGGTGATGTTGTAGGTGGCGTCGGCGAACAGGGCGATCTGACGGTCGTGCGAGCGCGTATCCTTGATGTAGTCGTCGCCGTTCGCCAGCAGATTCTCACCCCAGGCGGTGATCATGTCCTCGCCCCAGAAGAGCTGGGTTAGCTGCGGAAGCTCTGGGTCGTTTATCTCTTCGGTCGATCGCTGGTAGTTGAAGGCCAGGAAGGCGCCGGCCACCCATTGCAGCTTGGATTGGGCGTTGTTCGACTGCAGGCGGAACTCCTGACTCCAATTGTACTGGCTGTTGGTGATCAGGTTGTGGGCATAGTAATTGTTGAGTAGTGGCTGGCCCAACGCCGTGTTTATGCCTGTAGGAACCAGAAGCGGATAAAAGGCCCCGGCGCTGTCGACCTCGTTTCCCTGCGGGTCGGTCGGATAGTTCACGCCATAGGTCGAGACCAAGGGGTCGCTCGATAGGAAATGTTGGAAGTAGCTGAGATCGTACAGCGTGCCGCTGTAGCCGTTCACATGCTCCTTGCGGGCGTAGTAGGAGGTGTCCGAGATGAAGGTCACCCCCGGTCCCTGCCACTGGATTTTGAGCGTCGGAAGCAGGAAGTGATCGGTGTCGGCCATGCGGTCGGGCGTACCGTTGAGGAACTGCCCTGAGCCCGGATTCGAGATCGCCACCCAGTAGTCGTCATAGTTGTGCTGGTCGCGCTTCTGGAAATTGACCGCGGGCGTGATCGTCAGGCTGGCCGTGGGCGCCCAGGTCAGGGCCGCGCGCAAGGCGTAGGTGTCCACGCGATTGGCGTTCCTGTCGGTCGGCTGAAGCGTCTGATAGTCGACCCGGTCGATATAGCCGCCGTCGCGCCGGCCCCAGGCGCTGATCCGGAAGCCGAGCTTGTCTTCGACGAGGGGTCCGCCCTCGGCGAAGCCCAGTTCATAGGATGGCGCGCCATGGTCGGTCCACGCGGCTTCGGCGTGGGCGAAGCCGGTGAAGCTGGTCAGGCTCGGCTGGTTGGTGATGTAGCGAACCGTGCCGCCTTCGGATCCGGCGCCGAACAGGGTTCCCTGCGGTCCGCGCAGCACCTCAACCCGGTTGAGGTCGAACACGGTGGGCAAGGTGTTGTTGGAGTTGAAGCCGAGGTTGCGCGCCTGCACCGGGGTGTCGTCGATATAGACGCCCGTGGTGCTCGAGCCCGCCGTGGACTGAATGCCGCGGATGGTGATGTCGTGGCTCGCCTCGTCGAAGGTGACGCCGGGCGTGAACTTGGAGATATCGGCGAACGACTTGATCCCCTGGATTTCCATCTTCGCCGCCGTGAAGGCGCTGACGCTGGCGGTCACCTTGGATAGGCTTTGCTCCCGACGAGAGGCGGTGACCACGATCTCGGAAATGTCTGTGATCTTGGAGGCGGTTGCATTCACCGTCGCGCTTTGCGCGTGGGCCTGCGCCGCGATGAGGAGCGGCGTGAGCGCGCCGGCGGCCAGGAGAGCGCGAACGCGCCCGGATCGCTTTGACGTCACGGTCACCCCCTTAGCTGTTTGAACAACTGTCCTATCGCGGCGGCGAGCCGTCAAGCTCTGTGATCACAAAGACACCACGCGGGCTGGCATTCGGCGCCGGGCCGGGCTAAGGTCTGGCTTGAAGCCGAAGCGCAAAGGACCGCCGGGCGCCGCTAGCCGCGCCGCCCCTGCATGGCCAAGAAGAAGAAAATCTCCGACCCCGCGCCGGCGCCCGTGACCACTTTGGCCGAAGCCCGCGCCTGGGCCGTCGCTCGCGGCGTCACCGAGATCGAATGCCTGGTTCCGGACCTCGCCGGGGTGGCGCGTGGCAAGATCATGCCGGCCGCCAAGTTCTTCGAGGATACCGGCATGGCTCTGCCCTCGTCGATCTTCATGCAGACGATCTCCGGCGAATACCCCGAGGAAAACAGCGATTTCCGCTACGATCCATCCGATGGCGACATCGAGTTGCGGCCCGATTTCACCACCCTGACCGCCGTTCCCTGGGCGCCGGAGCCGACCGCCCAGGTGATTCACGACGCCCACTATCACGATGGCCGCGCCGTCGAGATCGCGCCGCGGCAGGTCTTGCAGCGGGTCGTCGCGCTTTATCGCGAGCACGGCTGGGTCCCGGTGGTCGCGCCGGAGCTCGAATTCTACCTCGTCAAGCGCAACACCGATCCGGACTATCCGCTTGAGCCACCGATCGGTCGTTCTGGCCGCGCCGAGGCCGGTCGCCGTTCCTATTCGATCAGCGCCGTCAATGAGTTCGACGCCGTCTTTGAAGACATCTACGCCTTCGCCGAAGCCCAGAACCTCGAGGTCGACACCCTGATCCACGAGGAAGGCGCAGCCCAGATGGAGATCAACCTGCGCCACGGCGATCCGGTCGCCCTGGCCGACCAGGTATTTCTCCTGAAGCGGACCATCCGCGAAGCGGCGCTGGCTCACGACATCTACGCCACCTTCATGGCCAAGCCGATCGCCCATGAGCCCGGCAGCGCCATGCACGTCCATCAGTCGGTGGAGACGGCGTCCACCGGACGGAACATCTTCACCGACCGCGAGGGCAAGCCCGCGCCCGCCTTCTTCCAGTTCATCGCCGGCCAGCAGAAGTACCTGCCCGCCGCGACCTGCATGATCGCGCCCTACGTCAACTCCTACCGACGTCTGGTCAAAGGCCTGTCGGCGCCGGTCAACGTCGCCTGGGGCTATGACAACCGCACCACCGGCCTGAGGATCCCACCGTCCGGACCGTCGAACCGCCGGGTGGAGAACCGGGTCCCCTCCTCCGACGCCAACCCCTATCTGGCCCTGGCCGCGTCGCTGGCCTGCGGCTGGCTGGGCATGACACGGCGGCTGACGCCGTCCGAGCCGACGGCGGGGGCCACGCGTGGCGATGAGTTCGACCTTCCCGTCGGTCTCCTGGAGGCGGTCGTCCTGTTCGAGGAATGCGAGGAGCTGGCCGAGGTGTTCGGGCGCAATTTCGTCACCACCTTCGCCGCCGTCAAACGCGCCGAATTCGCCACCTTCATGCGCGTCATCAGCCCCTGGGAGCGCGAGTTCCTGCTGCTCAACGTCTAGAACGCTTTTGGCGACAGAGTTCGGTGTGCGTGTTAGCTTGAAAGCAACAAGCTGACGGGGGACGGCACATGATCAATCTCAAGACTATCCACGGGTCCAGGCGCGGGCTCGGATGGACAGGCGCCGCCTTGGCGGCTCTGGCTCTGGCGACGACTTTGGCGCCCCTTGGCGAGGCTCATGCGGCCTCGGCATTCGCCGCGAGCATACCCGATGACATCGCCAACAAGGGCGTCGCCTTCGGCGAGGGACACAACTACAGCACCCGCGCCGACGCCGAGGCCCATGCGATGGCGGAGTGTCTCAAGCAGGCGAACTCAGAGCAAGGCACCGTGCCTCTGGGCCCGTATTGCAAGGTGCTCGGCCATTTTGACAGCCAGTGCATCGCGGTCTCCATGGATCCAAAAGCGGGCACGCCCGGTTTTGGCTGGGCCAAGGCAGAGACGCTGACCGAAGCGGGGAATGAGGCGATCGCCAATTGCCGGCCGACCGCGGGTCCGGGTCGGGCCGACGCCTGCGTCGTTTCGGTAAGTTCCTGCGACACAACCAACACGCCGAAGCCGTAGTTTCCGACGCATGGCCTAGGCCGGCAGCGCCAGGATGTCGTCGACCGCCCGCCGGGCCTGGTCGATGGCGCTGGAGGTGTAGGCCGCCGCGCCGGCGTCGGAATTGG
>DATCEL010000143.1:0-13007 GCA_036510115.1 Caulobacteraceae bacterium | reverse complement strand
CACCCATCTCAAATTGCGAGTCCTTCCCCGCTCGCCGCAAACGCACGAGATTGGGACGTTAGGCAGCGCGAGCAGCAGCAATCGCGTGCAGAGCCTCCGGCTTTAGGTGTGTGTAGCGGCGCAGCATCTTCCAGTCCTTGTGGCCCGTGACGAGCGACACCTGCTCGATGGCGAAACCCGCCTCAAACAGCCGGCTTGTCCCCTCATGGCGCAGGTCGTGGAAATGCAGATTCTCGATCTCGCGATCCTGACAGGCCCGGCGAAACGCCGTGCCGGCCGAGCGATGATTGTAGGGGAAGATCCGTTGCTCTTCGTTGTCACGCAGCTCGCGCTGCTCCTCGATCAGGGCCACGGCGTCGAAGCCGGAGACAGCCAGAAGTGGTATGCGCTGATCATTGCCCCTTTTTTCGCGAGGATCCTTGCGGTCCCGGATCACCAGCATCCTGGTCCGCGTGTTGAGATCGTCCCACGTCACACGACAGATCTCCTCTTGGCGCATGGCCGTCGCGATAGCGAATTTGACCATCCGGCTCATCGGGATAGTCAGCCGCGCATTGCCGTCGAATTCGGCGAACAGCTTCTCCAACTCCTCCTCCGTCGGCCGCCGGTCGCGCTCGTTACTCTTGCCGACGAGGCCGAGGCGCTTCAGCGCGACTCGCGCCAAGTCCACCGGCTCGACCGGGACATTCAGGCCATGCACCGCCGCCGCGTGGGACAGGACGAGCTTGATCGCGCCGATATCCATGCTGAGCGTCATGGGTCCCGCACCGTTGGCCGCGCGCCGACGGCCGAACCTGATGAGCCGCTCTCGATCGAGCTCAGCCATCGTTCGGATGCCCAACTCACGTTTCAGCATCCCGAGCGTCGCCGCCTTCGAGCGACCGAGGTTCTTGCCGACTTCATTGAGGTCGGTGATGTGCAGGTCGATCAAATCGCCGAAAGTGCTTAGGCGGGCGATCCGCGATGGAGAGGGCGTCCCGCCGCGGTCGATCTGCCGCTCGGCGTCGGTCGCCCACTGTCGGGCGTCCTCGCGCCGAAGAAACGTCTCGCTTACGTATCGACCCTTGCGCCGGACCTGGGCGCGCCAGGAGCCCGAATTGAGCCGCGTGAAGGTCGCCATTTTCGTGTGCGCTCCGTGTGCACCCAGCCGTCGAAAGGCCGCGAAAAACGTCGTGCCATGGCGTAGAAACGAGTGCACACGCCGCAGCCTAACGCGTTGACGATACTAGAAAAATGCAGCAATTTCAAGATCATAGATTATGTATTGCACCGATGATGGACTGGACGGATCGGCATTGCCGCGCTTTCCATCGTACCCTGACGCGCCGCGCGCGGCTCTACACGGAGATGCTCACCGCCCAGGCGATCCTGCGCGGCGATCGCGCGCGGCTGCTGGGCTTCAGCGCGGCAGAACATCCTTTGGCGTTGCAGCTCGGTGGGGCCGATCCCAAGGCTCTGGCGGCGGCGGCGGCGATCGCCGAGGATCTCGGCTTCGATGAGGTCAATCTCAACGTCGGCTGTCCCTCCGACCGGGTGCAGGGCGGGAATTTCGGCGCTTGCCTGATGCGCGAACCGGCCTTGGTCGCCGAATGCATGGCCGCCATCGGCGCCGCGATCCGCATTCCGGCCACGGTCAAATGTCGCCTGGGCGTGGATGAGCAGGACCCGGAGGAGAGCCTTTTCGAGCTCGTCGACCGTTGCGCCGGCGCGGGCGTCGAGGTGTTCATCGTCCATGCGCGCAAGGCGTGGCTGGAGGGCCTCTCGCCGCGAGAGAACCGCGACATCCCGCCGCTCGATTACGGACTCGTCCATCGGCTGAAACGCGAACGGCCCGGCCTCTCGATCGTCATCAACGGCGGGGTAGCCACGCTCGACGAGGCCCTGGCTCATCTCGAACATGTGGATGGGGTTATGCTGGGGCGCGCCGCCTATCACACGCCTGAGATTCTGGGCGCGGTCGATGCCCGGTTGTTCGGTGAGCCCCAGGCGGAGGTGTCGGCCCTCGACGCGGTGAAGCGGTATCTGCCCTATGTTCGCGCCGAGCTTGCGGCTGGCGTCCGTCTGCCGGCCATGACCCGGCATATGCTGGGTCTTTTCCACGGCGCGCGCGGCGCCAGAACCTGGCGGCGCATCCTCACGGTGGACTCTCTGGCTCCAGGAGCGGGCGTGGAAGTCATCGAGCGAGCGCTTGAAGCCGTGGAGGAGACCGCGCCGGTCCTCGCCTAGCGAGCGAAGAGGCCGAGCTTCTCCGGCCGAATTCGCGCGCGGCGGGCCGGTAGGGCGTCCATGATCAAGGCTCGTTCCGTGTCGGTGAGCATCGACCAGCCGGCCACCTCGCTCAAGGTCCGATGGCAGCCGAGACAGAGGCCGCTTTCTCCGTCGACCACGCAGACCTGGATGCACGGTGTGGCGATCGGTCTGGGCGGCCCGCTCATCCGGGCAAGATGAGCCCGTCGGCGTGATCGGCGCAAGAGTCTGAAGGAACCAATCGGCCACCGCATGGTTGCTCCCGGCAGGAGGAACGAACATGAATGCAGTCAAGACTCTCGCCATCGCCGCTTGCGTCGCCGCCGCCTCGGCCGCGATGGCGCAAAACCTGCACGTCAACGACGCCGCCTATGTCGGCATCGCGCGCTGCCAGGGGCTGGTCAATTCCCACGACCTCGCCCCACCCATGGATCCGACCGGTATCAACCGTTTCATGGATTTGGAAACCGCCGGACGCATCGCGACGGTCATCGACCAGGCCAGGGAGGCCCGGCAGAAGGCCGAGCGTGAGGCGGCCACCGGCAACGACGATCAGAAGGCGCGGTTGGAATCCGAACGGAACGGCCCGTGCCGCCGCTGGATGCACATCGGCGCCAGAGCTCCAGGCGATTCACTGACCGGCGAGTGAACAGTCCGACGTTCGCGAATATTGCGAGAAGTTAATCTGAATCCGATAGCGTTAAATTTTATACATGTTTCAGATTGGCGACAACAATATTTACGAGAATTAACTTGATGAACTAGAGATCGCGGGCACTATTCGGTTCGTCCAAATCCAAGGAGGAACGGGATATGTCGGCACTTCGAAACATCGTCACGGGCGGGGCCCTGCTCGCGGGCGCCGCCGTCTTGGCCACCACAGCGACGGCTTCGGCCACGCATCTCACTGACTCGCAATATATCGCCGCGGCCCATTGCCAGGGCCTGTCGAATTCGCGCGCTCTTGGGGAGACGGACTCCTCGGGCATCAACGCCTTGATGAAGTCGGAAGGCGCCTATCGCGTCCCCGAGATCAGCGATCGGGCCGATGACGCCAAGACCCGCGCCATGTCCATGGCCGCCCACGCCAGCCCGGCGGTGCGTTCGGAATTGGTTTCCGAGCGGGATGGGGCCTGCCAGGTCTGGGCGCGGGGCGCGGGCGCCACCGTCGCTTCCGGCGGCCGGTGACTTCAGGGGCCGTCCCCCGCGCGGGGGGCGGCCTCATTCTTCCAGATCGAAGTCCATCACCAGGGGCAAATGGTCCGAGGCGCTACGCGCCAGAGGCGAAGAGGCCGTCCGAACCGAGCGCACGGCAATGCCGGCGCTGACGAACAGATGGTCGATGCGCAGCATTGGCATACTCGCCGGAAACGTCGCCGCCCGTGGCTCGCCCGCTGGCCGCAACGCATGAGCGTTGCGCAGACACTCGGTTAAGGTCCGGTGGACGACCGTTCGCGGGGTGGCGTTGAAGTCTCCCAACAGCATGATCGGGTCACGTCGCGCCTTGGCGCCCAGCCACGCGCTCCCGGCGAGGGCGGCGGCCTGAATTTGCTGTTCTCGCGGCACCAGGCCGAGATGGGTGTTGATTACCTGGAGTTCGCGCCGCTTGCCCAGGTCGATGGAGACCCACAACGCGCCGCGCGGCTCCAGCCGTGGAATGCGCGCATAGCCGGGCAGGGCGCCGGCTTTGATCAGGCGCTCGGGAAGGGCGGTGAGAATGGCGTCGCCATATTGCTCCTCCACCACCGTGAGGGCGGCGTTGAAGCGCGAGACCATGCCCAGGCGCTTGGCGAGGCTGTGCGCCTGATCGACACCGCCGGTGCGGGCGCGGCCCACGTCGACCTCCTGAAGGGCGACGATGTCAGGCGCTTCGGCGGCGATCACCTGGGCCACGCGGTCGACGTCGAGGCGACGGTCGGCGCCGACGCAACGATGAACATTGTAGGTGAGGATGCGGAACATCTCGCCGCCTCCACGGCCGGGCGATGCTGATAACAGGCGCCTTGACTTGGCAAGACGCCGGGCGGCCACTTATGTTCCGCGCTCGCCCGATCAAAGACGCGGAAGGGAACAGCCATGGACCTCGATTTTTCGGCCGAAGACCGCGCCTTCCGCGATGAGGCCCGCGCTTTCATCGCTCAGAGCTACCCCGCCGCCTTGCGCGAGAAGCAGCGGGGCGAGGACAGCCTGAGCAAAGAGGACTACTTCTCCTGGCACCGGATCTTGGCCAAGAAGGGTTGGTCGACGCCGTCGTGGCCGGTCGAATGGGGCGGCACGGGCTGGACGCCAACCCAGAAATACATCTGGTCGGAAGAACAGGCGCGAGCCGACACCATCGCCATCCTGCCCTTCGGCGTGGCCATGCTGGCGCCGGTCCTGTGGACCTTCGGCAGCCAGGAGCAGAAGCAGCGCTTCCTGCCCGATATTCGCGACGGCAAAGCCTGGTGGTGCCAAGGCTATTCCGAACCCGGCGCGGGCTCGGACCTTGCGTCCCTGAACACCAAGGCTGAGCGCATCACCGGCGACGACGGCAAGGAATATTACCTCGTCAACGGTCAGAAGACCTGGACCACCCTGGCCCAGTTCGCCGATTGGGGCTTCTTCCTGGTTCGCACCGATCCGACGGTGAAGCCTCAGGCCGGGATCAGCTTCCTCTTGATCGATATGAAATCGCCGGGCGTTACCGTCCGACCGATCATCACCCTGGAGGGCGGCCACGAGGTCAACGACGTCTTCCTCGACAACGTCAAGGTTCCGGTGGAGAACCGCATCTTCCACGAGAACCAGGGCTGGACCTGCGCCAAGGCGCTGCTGGCGCATGAGCGCTCGGGGATCGCCGGGGTGGCGCGCTCCAAGCGCGGCCTTGAGCGCCTGCGCGAAGTCTCCAACACCGAACGCGCCGATGACTCGGGTCCGCTGCTCGCCGATACGTTCTTCCGCCGTAAGGTCGCGGAGCTGGAAATCGACCTGACCGCGCTGGAGTACACCGAGCTGCGCACCCTTGCGGGGGAAAGCTCGGGCAAGGGGCCGGGCCCGGAATCCTCGATCCTCAAGATCAAGGGCACCGAGATTCAACAGCGTCTCACCGAACTGGCCCTGGAAGCGGCCGGTCACTATGGCGCCCCTTACCTGCGGGACTTGCCGCACAATCTTGGTCCGATCGGGCCCGATGCCGCGCACGGCGTGGCCGGCGCCTATTTCAACACCCGCAAGACCTCGATCTACGGCGGCTCGAACGAGATCCAGCGCAACATCATCGCCAAGATGGTTCTGGGCCTCTAAAGGCCGAGTTCGCCGCCGGACGGGAAGGACAAGCGATGGATTTCAGCTTCACCGAAGAGCAGACGATGCTGCGCGACAGCGTCGCCGCCTACCTCGCCGACAACTACGACTTCGACAAACGCCGCGCCGCCATCGCCACGGCCGCCGGCTGGAGGCCCGAAGTGTGGAAGGCTCTGGCGGACGATCTCGGACTGCTGGGCGCCTCGTTTCCCGAGGATCTGGGCGGCTTCGGCGGAGGGCCGACCGAGGTCATGGTGGTGATGGAGGAACTGGGCAAGGCGCTGGTTGTCGAACCCTACCTCGGCACGGTGGTGATTGGTGGCGGATTCTTGAAGCGCGCCGAAGGCAAGTTCGCCAAGGACCTCATCGGCGAGATCATCGGCGGGTCCGCGCGTTTCGCCTTCGCCTGGGCCGAACCGCAGGCGCGCTATTGTCTGCACGATTTGGCGGTGACGGCCCGCAAGGACGGCGGCGGCTATGTGCTGAGCGGCGCCAAGGCGGTGGTGGTCGGGGCGCCCTTCGCCACCCACCTGATGGTCACCGCCCGCACCGGCGGCGCCCGACGCGACACTGGCGGGGTGTCGGTGTTCGTCGTTGACAAGGCGTCCAAGGGCGTCGTCTGCCGCGACTACCCGACCGTCGATGGCGGCCGTGCCTCGGAGATCACCTTCGAAAATGTCGCCGTGGGCGCCGATGCGCTGATCGGCGGGGAGGGCGAGGCTTTGCCGCTGGTGAACGAGGTTGTCGACGAGGCCGTTGCGGCCGTCTGCGCCGAAGCCTGCGGCGCTCTACGCAAGCTGCACGAAGGTACTTTGGACTACACCCGCCAGCGCAAGCAGTTCGGCGCGCCGATCGCCTCGTTCCAGGTGCTCCAGCACCGCATGGTCGACATGTTCATCCAGGTCGAGCAGGCCGTGTCCATGACCTATATGGCGCACATCAAGCTTGCCGAAGCCGCGAATGAGCGCGCCAAGGCGGTTTCCGCCGCCAAGGTCCAGATCGGCCGCGCCTGCCGGTTCGTCGGCCAGAACGCCATCCAGCTCCACGGCGGCATGGGCATGACCGAGGAGATGGCCATTGGCCACTACTTCAAACGCGCCGCGATCATCGAAGGTCTGTTCGGCTCCGTGGATCATCACCTGGCGCGCTATGAGACGCTCGCCTTCGACAAGGCGGCCTGAGCGCGAGACGTGAGGCCGATACCGGCGCCATCGCCCAATTTTGACGCCCGGCGCGCACCGCCGGACATGATCGTCCTTCACTACACAGGGATGGAGAGCGGGGAGGCGGCGCTGGCGCGCCTCATTGATCCAGCAGCGAAGGTCAGCGCGCACTACATGGTCGAGGAGGACGGTAGCGTCTTCGCTCTGGTCGACGAGGCGCGGCGCGCCTGGCACGCGGGCGTCTCGTCGTGGGGGGGCGTCACAGATATCAATGCTCGATCCATTGGTGTCGAGATCGTCAATCCGGGACATGAATTCGGCTATCGGTCCTTCCCGCCGGCGCAGATCGAAGCGGTGGTTGGGCTCTTGCGCGACATTCGCGAACGGTGGACGATCGATGACGCCCTCATTCTTGGTCATTCCGACATCGCCCCGCGCCGAAAACAGGATCCGGGCGAACGCTTCCCCTGGGCGATCCTCGCTCGCGCCGGCCATGGGCTCTGGGCCGAGCCGCCGCCGGCGCCCGGCGCGCCGCTGACCGTGGGCGATGAGGGCCTGGGCGTCCTTGCCCTACGCGGCGCCCTGGCGCGGCTGGGCTACGATGTGCCGAACACCGGCGCTTTCGACCAAGACTTGGCGCTGGTCGTGACCGCCTTCCAGCGTCACTGGCTGCAGACGCGCTGCGACGGCGTCGCCGATGGGGATACGCGCGCCCGCCTGATGGCCATTCTGCGTCTCGCCGGCGCATGACCACGGGCGGCCCAGATCTCAGCGGCAACCTTAGGTTGGTCGCGGGTCCTTTTGAACTGGAACCGCTTTCGTCCGCCGACTCGGCCGACTTGCTGGCGGAGTTCGCCGATCCGCGCGTGGTCGAGTGGATGGACATCGAGCCGCTGCGCACGACCGCCGAAGCCACGCTGATCATCCGCTGGGCGGAGGACCGGCGGGCTTTGGGCGCCGGGGTTCGCTGGGCGATCCGCGAGCGCGCCGACGGTGGCTTCGTCGGCACCTGCGGGTTCAACAATATCGTTCTCGAGCGCGGCCGGCGCGGCGAGATCGCCTACGATCTGCGGCGCGCCTGGCAGAGGCGCGGCGTGATGGGCCATGTGCTGCCCAAGGTCATCGACTTCGGCTGGAAACAGCTCGCCTTGCATCGGCTCGAGGCCTTGGTGACGCCCGGCAACGACCGCTCCTGCGCCGTTCTCGAGCGCCACGGTTTCAGGCGCGAGGGCGTTCTTGCCGACTACGGCTTCTGGAAAGGCCGTTATTGGGACCAGATCGTCTATGGCTTGACGCGGGCGGCGACGGCCACCACCCTCTGAGGCGGATCAGACGGCCGGGCGGTCGCCCTTCGCGCCGAAAGGTGCGGGGGGAGGAAAGTCCGGGCTCCACGGCGACAAGGCGGCGGGTAACGCCCGCCGGGGGTGACCCCAGGGATAGCGCCACAGAAAGCAAACCGCCCTCCGAAGCCTCTGGCGACGGAGGGTAAGGGTGAAAGGGTGGGGTAAGAGCCCACCGCGGACCCGGCGACGGGGACGGCATGGCAAGCCCCGCCTGGAGCAAGACCGAATAGGGACGCCGCGTCCGCGCTGCTTGCGTATGGCGCGGGCAGGGCCGTCGCTGGCTCAGGCGTCCGGGTAGGTCGCGAGAACCGTCCGGCGACGGACGGTCCAGAGGAATGGCCGCCGCGTCCCATGGAGCAATCCCGGGGCGGCACAGAACCCGGCTTACAGGCCGTCTGATCCGCTCGCCGCAAGGGTTCTGTATATGTTCTTGTCTAGACCTGGAAGTGCGACAATTCATCCCGGCATGGTTAGCGAAATCTTACGAAATGTGGCTTTGGTGTCATTGTATCCCAATCAATCCCATGTTAACCCAGTTTTAGTTTTGGGGAAACCGGTCCGGGGCAGGTTGCGGTGTTCCATTCCACGTTCGAAAAGCAGCTTGATTCCAAGCGCCGTATTCTGGTGCCGCAGGAATTTCGCGCCGCGGCCGCCGGTCTGTTCGACGGCGTGTTCTGCTTTCCATCCATAGAGCATGACTGCATCGAGGGCGGCGGCCAGGCCCTGTTCGACACCTATCTCGGGGTGATCGATGAACTGGCGTTTGGCGATCCTTTGCGCACGGCGCTGGAGACGAGCGTTCTCGGCGGCATGAGCCGTCTAGCCTACGACACGGCCGGCCGCATCACTCTTCCAGAAGCGCTCTGCGACGCCTTCGGCCTCACCGACTGGGTGGCTCTGGTGGGGATGGGCGAGCGCTTCCAGATCTGGCCCCGGCAGGCGTGGATCGCCCATCGCGCCGAGCAACTGAAGTTGGCCAGGGCCGGACTGCCGGCGCTCCGGACACAGCAACGCGCGGCGGTGGGCGGCGCATGAGCGGTCATGCCAGCGTTCTCCTGGGTGAAGTGATGGAGGCGCTGCGGCCGGGACCAGGCTTGGCCATGGTCGACGGCACCTTCGGCGCCGGCGGCTACAGTCGCGCCATGCTAGACGCCGGCGCCCGCGTCACCGCCTTCGACCGCGACCCGTCGGTGAGCGCCTATGCGGCCGACTTGGCGGCGGACGGGCGCTTTCGTCTTGTCGCCGCGCCGTTTTCGAGCATGGCGCAGGTGTTGGGCGAGGGCTTGTGTGACGGCGTCGCCCTCGATCTCGGCGTGTCGTCCATGCAAATCGACGAGGCCGAGCGCGGATTTTCCTTCATGCGCGATGGCCCCCTCGACATGCGCATGTCGAGTGACGGCCCCTCCGCCGCCGATCTCGTCAACCGCGCCACGAAGGAAGAGTTGGCGCGGATATTCCGCGACTTCGGCGAAGAACGTCAGGCGGGGCGGATCGCGGCGTGGATTGTCCGCCGCCGTCTCGAGCAACCGTTCGAACGCACCGCTGACCTCGCCGCCGTGGTCGAAAAAGCGCTCGGTGGTCGGCGCGGCGCGAAAATTCATCCCGCAACACGGGTTTTCCAGGGCCTTAGAATCGCGGTCAATGACGAGCTTTCAGAGCTCGAGGCGGGGTTGGTGGCGGCCGAGCGAACACTGAAAGCGGGAGGGCGCTTGGCTGTTGTGACGTTCCACTCTCTGGAGGACCGGATCGTCAAATCGTTTCTCGCCGAGCGCGCCGGAGGTGCGGAGAAGACCTCGCGGCACGCGCCGCCGGCGCCGACCCGGCGGCACAGCTTTAGACTGCTCCACAAGGGCGCGCGGTCGCCGGCCGCGGCCGAGGTGGGCGCCAATCCGCGGGCCAGATCGGCGAAACTGCGGGCGGCGGAGCGTACGTCCGCGCCGCCCTGGAGATCAGTGGCATGATGATTTTCGGCATTTTCAACCGCCGCTTTAGAGGCTTCAGGGTGGTCGACCTAGCGGCTCTGGCGGTGCTTCTCGTCCTCGCGCTGGCCAGCTACGCCTTCAAGACCTTTGCCCAGGGCATGGGCGCGGATACCGCCGGAGTTGAAGGACAGATCGCCCAGGAAGACCGTCGCATTCACCTGTTGAGGGCGGAGATCGCCCATCTCGACGATCCCGGCCGGATCGAACGTCTCTCGACCCAATATCTCGCCATGCAGGCCGTCGATCCGAAGCAGGAGACGACGCCCGACGCCCTACCCCAAGTCGCGCTGAAGGGCGCGCTTCCGCAGCCGGCGAAAGCGCTAGCGCCATGACCGCCATCCCCGAAGGCTCCGAACAGTTCTGGCGTCCGTCAACCGGCGCCACCTCGTGGCTTTGGTGGCTCGACCGGGCATTCGAGCGCGCCCGGGCGTCCGGCAAGGCCGAGGACGATACGCGGCTGCGGATCTTTTTCGTCATGGCTCTGTTCGTGGCGGCGTTCGCGACGCTGGGCCTGGTGGCGACCAGGGCCGCCCTGTTCTCCGGTCTGGACAAAGGCAATCGCGGCGTCGGCCTCGCGCCCGAGGCGAGGGCCGATCTGATCGATCGCAACGGCCAGCTCTTGGCCGTGGATCTCGTCCGCTACGGAATGTACATCAATCCCCGCGAGATCTATGACCCCGCCGCTACCAAGGCGGCTCTGCTTTCGGCCCTGCCGACGCTTTCGCTGGCCCACCTCGACACCGCGCTCACCGGCCCACACAAGGAATACTATGTCGCCGGCGGCATCGACCCACAGGTAAAGGATCGCATTCACGATCTCGCCCTGGCGGGCGTGACCTTCGCTGAAGAGCCCGCGCGCGACTATCCGCTCGCCTCGACCGGCGCCCACGTCATCGGTTTCGCCGACAAGGGCGGCCGCGGCTTGGCCGGCGTCGAGAAGGCCCTGGATTCGGAAATCCGTGACGACGCCGGTCGCGAACCGGTTCAGTTGTCGATCGATCTGCGCGTCCAGGGCGCGCTGCAGGATGAGCTCGATACCGCCGCGCAGCACTTCGGCGTCCTCGACGCCGTCGGCATGGTGGTCAATGTCCGCACCGGCGAGATTCTCGCCATGTCCAGCTGGCCGGACAACTTCGATCCCAACGATCCGGGCAAAGGCAACCCGGCCGCGATGATCAATCACGCCGCGGCCACGGTCTACGAGCCCGGGTCGGTGTTCAAGGTCTTCACCTTGGCCATGGGCCTGGACGCTGGCACGACCAGTGTCGACAAGATTTATGACGTTCACACGCCCCTAGTGCTGCCCGGCCAGATCATCCACGACTATGACAAGGGCGACGTGAACCTGCCGCTCTGGGAGGTTTTCACCCACTCGTCCAACATCGGCGCCGCACGCATGGCGCTGCAGGCCGGCGCGGCCAACATGGGCAAGTACTGGCACGCCTTCGGGCTCTATCGAAAGGCGCCGAGCGAGCTGGTTGAATCCGCTCGACCGCTCCTGCCCGCCAGACTCAGCGAGAATTCCGTCGCCACCATGGCTTTTGGCCATTCGATTTCGGTAACGCCGCTGATGATCGCCACCGGCATGAGCTCGATCCTCAACGGCGGCATCTATCGGCCGTTGACGCTGCGCAAACTGCAGGCAGGGCAGAGCCCCGCCGTGGGACAACGGGCGATCAAGGCCTCGACCTCTCGAACCATGCTTAACCTGATGCGGCTCAACGCCACCATCGGCACCGGCCGGAAGGCCGACATTGTCGGCTATCGTGTAGGTGGCAAGACCGGAACGGCAACCAAGCTGGTTCATGGCCGCTACAGCAACGGCAAGCTGAATCTTGCCTCCTTCGCGGCGATTTTCCCGACCGACGGACCGCTCGATCAGGACCGCTACTACGTTTTGATCATGATGGATGAGCCCAAGCCCCTGCCAGAGACCGGCGGCTTCACCACCGGCGGCGAGGTCGCGGCGCCGATTGCCGGCAAGGTTATCGAGCGCATTGCGCCGCTTCTGGGTGTCAAACGGATCGTCACCACGGTGACCACCGATCCGAAGGGGCCCGTCGACGCCAGGGCGCTGACCGGGGTCGACTGATGACGCGCCTCTCCACCCTCGTGCGGCGCGACCTCGCCATCGACCCGGAAATCACCGGCGTGACCGCCGATAGCCGGCGCGTGAAGCCTGGCTTCCTGTTCGCCGCCCTGCCCGGCTCGAACCTCGATGGCGCCCGTTTCGTCCCGGCGGCTCTGAACGCCGGGGCGGCCGCGATTCTGTCCGGCGAAGACATGCCGGGTCTATCGACGCCGGTGGTGCGCGCCGCCGATCCGCGGCGGGCCTACGCGCTCGCCGCCGCCACCCTTTGCGGACGTCAGCCCAAGGTCGTGGTCGCGGTCACTGGCACCAACGGCAAGACTTCGGTGGCCGCGTTCTGCCGGCAGATATTCACCGCCGGCGGCCATTCGTCAGCCAGCATGGGCACCCTCGGCGTGCGCGCCGGCGACGAACAGCTCACGCCGCCGGGCCTCACCACGCCCGACGCCGCCGATGTCGCCGAAATGCTTGCGCGTCTGGCCGAGCGAGGCGTCACCCACCTGGCGCTCGAGGCGTCTTCGCATGGCGTCGATCAGCGGCGGCTGGACGGTGTCGAGCTCACGGCGGCCGGCTTCCTCAATCTTACCCAGGACCACCTCGACTATCACGGGACCATGGAGGCCTACCGGGCGGCCAAGCTGCGTCTCTTCCACACACTGCTGCCGCGAGGCCGGACGGCCGTGCTCAACGCCGATTCCGACGCCTTCCCAGCCTTCGCGGAGATCGTGCGCTCGCATGGGCGCACGCTGATGACCGTGGGCGCCATGGGCCAAGGGCTCAATCTCATCGCCCGACGGCCGGCGCCGAACGGGCAGCGTCTGCGTATCAAGGCCTGGGGACATGAACAGGAAGTGATCTTGCCCTTGGCCGGCGCCTTTCAGGCGGCCAACGCCCTGGTGGC
>DATCEL010000142.1:0-8490 GCA_036510115.1 Caulobacteraceae bacterium | reverse complement strand
CCACGCCGGATCAGAGCGCAGGCGGCGTGCGCCCCGAACGAGCCGGTGGCGCCGAGGACAAGAACGGTGCGATCGCACGGGGTGGACTGGGACATTTGACACTCTCCGTCGCTGGGACGAGCGCAACATCCCCCAACCGCGACCCATGCGGAATTGTCTAAATGTGCAGGGTCGCTATACATATGCGCATGGCCGAGCCCGACTGGAGCCTGTACCGCACGTTCCTGGCTGTGATGGACGCGGGTAGCCTTTCCGGCGCGGCGCGCTCTCTCGGCCTCGCCCAGCCCACGGTCGGGCGCCAGATCGAGGCGCTCGAAGCCGCGCTTGGCGGCGAGCCTCTGTTCACCCGCTCTCCGGGCGGCCTTCGCCCCACCGACACGGCGCTCGCGCTCGAGCCACACGCGAAAGCCATGGCGGCGGCGGCGCGAACGCTCAGGCGCGCGGCTGCTGGCGACGCCGAAACCATGAGTGGCGTCGTCCGCCTGACGGCGAGCGACATCGTCGGGGCCGAGGTGTTGCCACCGATCCTGGCCAGCTTTCGCGAAGCGTGGCCCCGGATCGACATCGAGCTCGCACTATCCAACCGCCAGGAGGACCTGCTGCGCCGCGACGCCGACATCGCCGTGCGCATGGCGCGTCCGACGCAGGGCGCTCTTTTCGCCCGACGCATCGGCGCCGTGCCGCTGATCTTTCATGGTCACCGGTCCTATTTTCAGAAGCATGGCGAGCCGCGCTCGATCGCGGAACTTACCGGCCACACCCTGATCGGCTTCGACCGCGTCGCGCCGAACATCTCCGGCCTGAAGGGTCTGCCCTTCGAGGTCAGCCGCGAGATCTTCGCCATCCGCACCGACAGTGAGCTGGGCCAACTCGCGCTACTGCGGGCCGGCGTCGGCCTGTGCCCCTGCCAGAGAGCGATCGCCGCGCGTGACCCTAACCTGGTTCCCATACTGGAGAGCGAGTTCGACCTGACGCTGGAGATGTGGGTCTTGATGCACGAGGATCTGAAGGCCGATCGCCGGTTCAGGGTCTTGTTCGATCATCTCGTGGCTGGCCTGTTGGCCCATCTCGACGGCGAGAGCGTGGGTTGAGGGGGTTGCCGAAAGCGCGCCGGCCGTCGCCCCGTCCCGCCCATCGGTCGTATTCCCCCTACGCCAACGGGGAGAATGGGTTGGCGCTGGATGCGCTAGGGCTTCGTGGGCGCCGCCATCGCCAAGGCCAGTGTCCGCGTCCGATCGATCCGGCTGATCCAGCCGACGCCGAAGATGTCGAAATCGGACAGTCCGCGATAGAAAGCGGCGCGAATGTCATGGACGCGATTGATCGTGTCGACCGGTTTGGCGGCCTGGGCAGCCGCCAGGGTGATCGGCCCAAAGCCGCCGTCGGCGGTGACCCCGACCGCCTGCTGCAGCGATCGGATCGCCCGGCCGACGCCTTGATTCACCGCTTCGTCGAAGATCATCAGATCGACGCCAGCGGCGAGCTGCTGGCAGTGGGCGGCGTTGTAGTATTCGGTCTCGTAGAGCGGCTCGACAGTGGCCTGGGTGAGCCCCTGAACATCGGCCACGGTGGCCGGGTGGCCAAGCCAACCGGAAAGCGTCTGCTGAGTGATGCCGAGATTGGTCGGACCGCCGGGATCATTGGGATTGTTCGAGTAGCCTCCCTCGGACATCAGAATGATCGGAATGCAAGCTGCAAAGGTCATCGCACTCTCTCCCACTTTAGCGAGTTTGCGGCCGACGCCGCGGAGTCCATTCGTGGCTATCCAAACGCGGCATGGGGCGCCGCCAAAGTCAGAATCCCGGAAAGCACCAGAAGCACGGCCGCGCCGAGCTGCCGTGGCCGAGGCGTCATCCGCTCACCCAGCAGCACGATGAAGATCACCGCCATGGTCATGAGGCCGTGGGCGCCCAGCATGGGCAGGAACATGGTGGGCGCGCAGGCGCGCACGCACCTCCAGCCATGCAGACCTCCAAAGGCGAGGACATCGACATTCGCCGCCCCTCCGCTGGCGCGAAGCGGTTTGACCCCGTGGCGCCGGTTGAGCGCCCGGCGCTTGGCGTCTGAGATTTGCCAGAGCGCCGCGAGGCTCGCGCCAACGAGCCCGCCGGCGAAGCTCAGTCCGGCGACCATCAACAACGTTTGCAGCGCCAGAAGCACCAGAACGGCCGTCGCGGTCGCGGCGACCCACACGCTGGCGTAGGCGCCGACGAACAAACCGATGGCGAGGTCGCGACGATCGACAAAGCTCTTGGCTGACACATAGGTGATCATCGGGATGAGCAGCGGCGGCATCATCGCCACCAGCATCAGAGCCCAGTTGAAGCCGAGGGTTCTGAAATCGAGTCCGGTCAGGGCGGCGCGAAAGGCGCTGACAACGCCTTGGAATTCGCCCGTCGCCGGCGAGAGGCAGAACTGGAGGGCGATCCCGTTGGCGGCGAAGAGAAGAAAGCCGCCCCAGCCGACCATCGAGGGGGCGACCGCCCAGCGGAAAACCTCGGAAGACAGGCCGCGTCGCGCGCTCGCGGTGAGAAAGGACGCGCGAACCGCCGGGGTCGCCAGGCCAGCCATGGCCCGTCAGGCGATCAAGGTCGAAGGGTCGGCCGGCGGCGTGCTGGTCGGCGCGGCGGTATCGGGATCGCTGGCGAAGAACAGGCTCACCCGGCCAATCCCGATTGACGGACTTCCCGGATCGAACGTGACGTCGGCCAGTTCGTCAGGCGCCGAGCTATCGACTTCCGGCTGCGGCTGCGGTTGCAGGGTGACACTGACCTGGGTGGCGCTGCCGTCGCTGAGACCGATCTGATCGGCGAAGTCGGTGATATCCATGGCGACGGTCATTCCGCTGCCGCCGTGGTCGCCTTGAGGATCGCTCGCCTGGGCGATACCGAACGTGCCCGCCACACCCACGACCAGGGGGTCGGCGCCCGAGGCGGCGGGCGCCACCGAGACCTGAATATTACCCTGGACGCCCGAGCCGGTCATGTTTTCCAGATTCAGGAAGACATTGCTCGGCTTCGTTTTCGCGGCATCGCTGAACGACATCGTCGTGCGATCCAGCGCCAGGGTGATGGTCGTCGTCACCGGATCCGAAACCAGGGAAATCGTTTCCGCATTGGCGCCGGCCAACTCGGCGGTCTGCGTCGGCTGGCTATCACTCGGGCTGCTCTGAGTCGGATCGCTGATCATGGCCGTCGCCACCGGCGTGCTGTCATAGGAATAGCCATGCATGATCTTCGTCGTATCGAGAAGCGCGCTGCAAGCGAACGTGATCGGATTGCCGGCCGCGTCATGGAAGTCGAAGGTCTGCGCGAGCCATGTCGCATCTTTCCAACCCGCGGGCGGCCCCTGGTTGCGCCAAACCTCCCACAGACGGTCGATGTTGCAGTGATGCAGCCAGAAAATCGGATCGAGCGGAGAGGTGTCCGGGTCGGCCATCAAGCCGCCAATGGCGTCATGAACCACGTTGTGAGGCGTGTCCTCCAGAGCGCCGCTTGTGCCGCCGATGGGGTGATTTGGACCGGTCTTGGGACCTCCGAAGCCAGCCGCGCCGCCGCCCGGCGGGCCGCCAAACGCTTTTACCTTCAGAGCGTTCAGGGAGACGATAGCGTCGGTCAGGTTGATGGTCGCGTTTCGGATGCTCGATAGATAGTTCTGCGAACCGTCCGCCAGGGTCTTGCCGACGAAGGCGGGCGGCAACGATCGCGCGCTGGGGTTCGCGGTCGTGTCTTCCGAATAGTTCCAGTAGGGTAGCGCCCAGTCGCTGGGACCGCCCAGCTTGGCCACGCAATCCGCCACAACCGCCTCAAACGCGGTGATGTAGCCACGATGCCACGGAAAGAAATACCAACAACTGTGCTGGCATTTGTCCCAGTAGGTCGAGGCGCCGGTGGGACGGGTCACGCTGGAGCGCGCTCCGTGCACCCCGGCCATGTATCGCCAGCTCGTCGGGTTGGCGATCGGGCGGCTGAGCAACTCCTTGACCGCCTTGTTGTACCAATCCAGCGTCGTATCACCGGCTGGCAGGGCATAGACGCTCTTGCGTACGCGAACGGCCATCGAACTCCCCCTAAGCTACAGAACTATCCTTGTCCCAAAGGCAACGCGGCCTTTTTCACCAGATAAGCCCCCTGCCCGAGGCCGAATATCGAAAGCAACGCGGTGTCGACGTCGGGCAGAACGATCTGTGAGTTCATCTCAAGCCGCCCGAGAAAATGAAACGCGGTAAGCAGAAAAAGAATAACCGCCGCCATGGCGACCAAAATCATCTGGACATCGCCCAGATCCGCGTCCCCATTGTCGTTCTGGGTAAGATCGGGAATGACGCGGCCAAGTCCGGCGCCTTTGTCGCTCACCGTCTTCACCCCGATTGGAGAAACGAGCGCGATTGGCTGCATCGGCGCCGCGGCGGCCGGCAAAGCCGCGTTTTGCGCAGCGACCGCGTTGTTGACGGCCGCTGCCTGGGCGGCGGCGCCTTGGGCCATGACGCCGGCCTGAGCGGTCGCCGCGCTCGCCACCTTCTGAGCGGCGATCACCTTGGCGCCGCCAAATGTAAAAGCGCTGAATCCGGTGAGGACAATCAGATTTTGCGGCAGACCGACGCCGCCGATGAAATCGGTCCCCAGATAGAGGATTCTGAGGCCAATGGCGGCCACATAGACGATCGCCACCGCGCCAAACCAGAGGGCGAACTGAACCTGAGAGTTGCTATATCGCTTGTCGGCGCCGAGCAGCAGCGTCTGCGGCCTGAAGCCGGTCAGCAAGCAGAGAACAAGGGCGAAGCCGAGCGCCGAAAGCGCCATCGCCCAGAACCGGGTAGACCACTGGACCGGCCGGGCGACGTCGGTGATTTTCGTGACGCGGGTCGGGTGGAGCGCGTCATCGACCTCGATCTGGGCGGTGTCTCCCGCTCGGGCGTCCACGATGGCGCCCCTCAGATCCCGGGTCGGAAGCTGCAGCACAACCGTATTGGTGAGAGTTGGCAGATCGACGCTCAAAGTTGCCCGTCCCGCTCCAACGGCCTCGATCTTGGCGTCGTAGCTCCCACTGACCGGACCCGCGGCCGTCGGATTTGACGCGGCCGCGGTCGAACCGCTGGTGGACGGCGCGGCGGATGCGGCGGTGACGGGATTCCCGCCCGCCTGAGCATCGGCTAAGGAGACCCCGGCGCTAAGAACGAAGCTCGTCGCCAGCGCGACCAAGCCCAGCCTGACAACATTCCAACACAGGGACATGTTGTTCACCCCCGATTTCGCCATCCGCAGGCGATCATATTGATCAACGCCTGTCAACGAGTCCGGGTCGGCGCCTGCCTCAACTTGCCGTGCTGAACAGTCGAGTCGGCGCATGCGCTGGAGATTCATGACCGTCAGCTGACCTGGAAGGTCCTATATTGACCGGAGCGGCCAAAACACAGATGTTCCATTGTCGATTGGGGAAAGTCAGCTATGCCCGCCGGCGTAGTGGCGCGCTCTGCCGGAGCCAATGGCCCGGCGCGACAGGGTCGGACACGGCTGGCGGAATAGATGGAGGGTGGGATGAGGCGCATGCGTACGCCGCCGGCCACGACCATTCTTGTCGTGCTCTCGACCTGGCTTCTGTTCGGCGCCCAGGCCTCTGCGGGGGTGCCCCCCCACGCGCCCGGAAGCGTCTGTTACACGCCGTTCGGGTTCTGCTCCGCGCAACCGGCCGGGGCGCCCGGCACGCCGTGCGCCTGCCCGGGGCCGCGAGGACCGGTGGGGGGCGTCAGGGGATGAGCGCCGCGCGACGCAGTTGAATTTGTCCGGGCCGAACGCGAGGGCGCCGAACACGATGGACGATCTTGAGCATCTACTTTCCGACGCGAAACTCGTGGTTGGATATCTGTCGCGGATGGGACAGCTCGGCGCGAGCCCGTTGCCGAGCATCCTCTTCGACATCGAGGACGCCACCGCAAAGTCACAACCGGTCGCGAAACAGGATGTCATCGATCTGACCACCGAACTGAGCGACGCCGTGGCGAGCATACGCCCAGTCACCTTGATTGACCTGGGCTCCAAATGGCGCCCGTTCGGGATTGTCCATCAGTCTCCGGCGAAGCAATTTATGTTCGCCACAGTATCGGTCATCATAATCCTTCTGACCGGCTACTGCACCCAAGTCTATATCCGCACCAACGACGCCTTGTCCGGACTGGTGAACGTCCAGAAGGAAAATCCGCTCGACAAATCCATACGGATATTTGCGCTCTATAAGACAGAACCAGCAGCCTCAGACTCAACCGCGAGCACCAAGACCGGCGCGTCGAACTTCCAGTCTGAGCCGTTCTTGCAGTCCTACGAAGAGTTGCATGGCATTGACGACGAATTGGGAACCTACGCGAGAGAAGCCGCCGACTTGGACAGTTACGCCTACCGAATTCCGGGGTGGGATTGGCTGAGCAAGGCTGCGACGGTGCTAACGCCTCATGCAAACCTGCGGGCAAAGGACGTCCGCGCCAACCAGTCGGCGCCGGCCGATGACGGTCAAATCGGCGATCAATTGCAGGCTTACTCCGACCCGTCCACGCCCGCGGGGCCGAGCGGCGGGAGCGCCTCACCCACCGCGTCGAGCCCGGCCGCTCCAGTCCAGGATCTCTCGGAGGATGACGCGCGCGCCTATTTCCTGAACGACTTGGGTGTAACCTATATCGCCACGATGACGTCGAAGAATTTGGGGCTCGAAAATAACACCATCAGTGGAATGATATCGGACCTGCGAGGCATCGTTGAGATTTACGGCACGCTGATCCTGCCGGTTCTCTACGGATTTCTGGGAACCATCGTCTTTGAAATGCGGAAAATGCTCAATCCGCTTCGGCCCAACACGACATCGATCCGTATCGTGGTTCGCACGTTCTTGGGCGGCTTGACGGGGTTGATCGTCGCCTTTCTGTTCAAGCCCCTTCACGCCAACGATGGCGACGGGCAGTTCGCGGGGGCGACGGTGTTTCTGGTGGCCTTCCTGATGGGCTTCAGCATCGACGTTTTCTTCACCACCCTGGACGGGCTGGTCAGCGTCCTGTCGCGCTCGGTCGCCCCTAAGCGCGTTTAGACGACGAACGGGTCGCGCGCCGCCTCGGTCGTGAGGCCGGCAATTTCGCCCAATGCGCCTTGGCGGCGCCATAGGTCGGATGACCCAGGGCGCAGGAGAGGTCGTCGGCCATTCTGAGCGGTTGATTGGGGGCCTTATTCGCAATCCAGCCCTGCGCCAGCTTCTGAATGAGCGCGACGTCGGCGGCCTCCACGGCGTCCATGCCGAGCTTGGTGAGTGGACCGAACAGGGCGGCGGGCAAGCCCGGGGGGTAGCCCCATGCGCCCGTCGCCGGATCCTTCACGGGCTGGACAACGGGGCTAAGGCGAACCACCCGGCCGACCACGCCCGGGTCGTTGCGGAGCACAATATGCGCCGTATAGGTCGCCGCGTCCGGCGGATCGTCGGTGATGCACCCAGCCGCCTTGGCCAGGTCGGTCACCATCCCGCGACCGGCAACCGGCGCCACCAGTTCGACGGGTGTTGAAGGATGGGCGAGATCGGGCGGCAGAAGGCGCACGGTCCCGGTTCCCATGGTCAGGGCAGTGATGGCTGCCGGGTCGGCGCCCAGAGCGATGGCGTCGACGACGGCGGCCATCAGCGGATTGTTGTAGCCGCCCATGGCGCCATCCCAATACCGCTTCGGACTGACCATTGCCGGCGCGTCGAAGAAGGCGATCGGGGCGTTGGTCGAGGCATGGACGGCGTCCACCAAGGCGATTCCTTCGGCGGTGGCCCCCGTGCCGCCTACCGCATAGCTGCGCAGGAAGACCTCCCTCACCCGGTCGTAGTCGAAGGCCACGATCAGGATGCGGACCGCTTCGCCCGCGGGGCCCTTGGGCCATCCGGGCGTGGCCGGCCAATCCGTAAGCTGGCGGCCGCCAGAGGCGCCGAACACCGCGCCCAATCCATTGCGTTTCTGCGCGGTCACGTAGCGAGGGAAGATCGGCAGGTGCAGCGCCAGTTCCTCTTCCAGGAACGGCTTCTTGAAAAAGATCGATTTCCGCTTGGCCTCATCGAGGAAGAAATCGGCGATCTGCGCCGGCGTGAAGTCGAGCATCAGGCCGCCGAGCACAATGCTGCCGCCCGAGTTGGCCGTCGCCAGATCGAAATGACTGAGGATCTGATGACCGGTCTCACCCGGATACAGATCGCCGAGCGCCATCGCCTCGATCAGGGCCCAGGTTCCGCCGCCATCCAGCGAGAGGATGCGAAAGGTCATGGCCTCACTCCAATTCACGCAGAAGCGAGACGCTTTGTAACAGGCCTGCGCGTGTTTGTCGTAGGCGGCGCAGGTCTTCGCCCGGCTTGAAACTTCCCGCCCTGGCCATTAGAGATCGCGCCTTCGCCGACGAGGCGGTGCGCGCTCGTAGCTCAGCTGGATAGAGCACCAGACTACGAATCTGGGGGTCGGGCGTTCGAATCGCTCCGAGCGCGCCA
>DATCEL010000141.1:0-2017 GCA_036510115.1 Caulobacteraceae bacterium | reverse complement strand
GATCGACCTCGCCGCCACGATTGGCGTCCAGATGATACCAGTCGAGGATGATCACCGATTGTCCGGGGGCCACCACGAATCCGCCGCCGCCGCTACAGGCCGAACTGCTGACGCTCGTGCCGCCCGACCCGCCGGTTGTCGTGGCCGTGGCGGTTCCCAGGGCGTCGACCCCGGCCGTTCCGCAGGCCGCGGCGGTGACGCCGAGTTCAAGGTCGTAGGCGAAGGCGTCGGCGGCGGTGTAGCCGAGACCAAAGGCCGCGGAGTCCGGTCCACTGAGCTGGTCGGCCAGATACGAGGGATCGACGATGGCTACCGAGGCCTCATACTCCGCTCCGCCGGGAAGGCTGGCGCCGCCCGTCCCACTCGGTGAGGCGCTGGACGAGTTGAAGGCGATGGAGGCTGACAGGACCAGATTGACGCCCACGCCGCCGGTGTTGGTGTAGGTGTAGTAGGAAACGCCGTTCGACCCGGTCCGGACGTCGCCGGGCGCTGAAACATCGCCACTCATCACCGGCAGGGAGTTGGCCGTGAGAAAAGTGATGCTCGAATCGGACGAGCCAGCGGCGACGGTGAACGAACCGGTGGAACTCAACATGTCACCGCCGGTCAGCACAGAGGGTCCGAACGGTCCGCCTGGCGGCCCGAACTCACTGCCAGCCGGAAAAAGCACCCTCTGGCCGGGTCCGGAGCCATCGCAGATGGTCGTGGCGGTGACTGCCGCGCAGCTGCGATAGGTCGAGAAGATGGCCGAGCCGAAGTTGCCGGCAGTCGCCGCGCCCGCTCCTAGCACGCCAACGGCGGCCAGCGCCAATCCCAGACAGGTTTTCATTCCGTTTCCCCCTCTACGCGACAGGGGCCAAGTTGGGCATGAATGTGGCGCGCAATCAAGCCTTGAAGACAAATGTTCTGACCTCAGCCAGAAACTCTTCCAGTTTGTCGTGCTGCACCCAGTGGCCCGCGCCCTCGAACACCTTCACGCGGGCATTCTTGAAGTAAGCCGCGCGGCCGTCGGCCAGGGGATTGGACGCCCAGCTCTCCGCGCCGTTCACCAACAGGGTCGGGCAGGCGATATTGCCCCACAGGCGGTGCAACTCATCTTGCGTCAGATCCACCGGCGAGACAGAGCGGGCGTAGTTGTCGAACTTCCAGCTATAGGTCCCGTCCTCGTTCTGGCTCACGCCATGAACCGTCAGATAGCGCGCCTGCTCGGCGGTGAGGTGCTTGTTCTCCTCCTGCATGCGGTGGAAGGCTTCCTCGATCGAACCGTAACGGCGCGGCGTGCGGCCGGCGAGCGACCGCTCGCGCTCGACCCAGGCGGAGATGCGCTTTTCCACCGGCAGGTCGGCGCGCCCGGCGAGCATCGCCGGCGAAGGGCCGAGGCCCTCGATCGCCACCAGCGCCGCCACGGTTTCGGGAAAAACACCCGCGTAGCGCAGGCTGATCGAGCCGCCGAGCGAATGGGCGATGATCTTCACCGGGCCCAGCGCCAACTGCCGGATCAGTTGGGCCAGGTCATAGACAAAGGCCATCATCGAATAGTCGCCGCTGGGCGAGTAGGCGGAATCGCCATGGCCGCGCAGGTCGGGCGCGATGATGTGGAAATCACGCCGAAGATCGGCCGCCACCCAGTCCCAGTTGCGGCAGTGATCCTGACCGCCGTGGACGAGGATCAACGGCGGAGCGCCGGCATTGCCCCAATCGACGTAGTGCAGCCGCAGCCTCTGCGACATAAAACTGTGCGACGTGGGGCCGATCGGGTCGTTCATCGAGGTCTCATCGACCGCCGTCGCTGGCGCCGTCAAGCCGGCGCTCCCTTCCCCGCGCGAGCGCCCTAAGCCGCGACCGTATTGCGGGTTTCCACGCGCGTCGGCAGATCGGTGTAGCCGTGGATGAAGCTTGAGTAGACGCGCTTAGGTTCGCCGATCACCTCGACCTTCGGGAAGCGTCGCAGGATTTCCTCCCAGATGATCTTGAGCTGCAGCTCGGCCAGGCGATTGCCTACGCAGCGGTGGATGCC
>DATCEL010000140.1:0-2739 GCA_036510115.1 Caulobacteraceae bacterium | reverse complement strand
TGGGCGGCTTCGAGACTCTGGACGAAGGCCCCGTCCGGCGCTCGGTCAAACGGGGCGCCCAATGCCGCCAGGGCGCGAACCGCGGCTGGCCCCTCGCGCGTCAGAATCGCCACCGCATCCGGATCGCACAGTCCGGCCCCGGCGGCGATGGTGTCGGCGGCGTGCAGCGTGGGGTCGTCGTCTCCCGCCAGGGCCGCGGCCATGCCGCCCTGAGCCCAGGACGAGGCGCAGCCGTCGCCGAGCGGCGCCGGGCTCAGCACCAAAGCCCGCCTCGGGGCGGCGGCGAGCGCGGCGGTCAGCCCGGCCAGACCGGCGCCGATCACCAGCACGCCGTCGAAGTCGATCCGTGCGGTCATCGCCATGCGCCTGTCAGACCAGCTCGACATCGACGTGATGGCGCGCCTTGACGAGGTCGTAGCGCGCCGGGATCGCCGGCGGCGGCAAATCGATCATTCGCTGCACGGAGGCGCGCGCGCGGTGGGCGATGTCCTCTGGGACGATCACCTCGTAGCGATCGAACTCGAGCGCTTCGAGGATGTTTTCCAGGGTGATCCGCTTCATGTGCGGGCAAAGATTGCACGGCCTGACGAATTCGGTGTCCGGCGCGTCGCAGGCGACATTGTCGGCCATCGAGCATTCGGTAATTAGCACCACGCGACGCGGCTTGCGGGTGATGACGAAATCGCTCATCGCCGCCGTCGAACCGGCGAAGTCGGCCGCTTCCAGCACCTCGGTCGGACACTCGGGGTGGGCGAGAACCAGGGCGTCGGGCCACGCCTCGCGCATTTCGGCGATGTCGGCGGCGGTGAAGCGCTCGTGCACTTCGCACCGACCGCGCCAGGCGATGATGCCGATATCCGTCTGGCGGGCGACGTTGCGGGCAAGGAACTCGTCCGGCAGCAGGATCACCTTGGCGACGCCGAATTCACGGGCGATGGCCTCGACCACCTGAACCGCGTTGGCGCTGGTGCAGCAGACGTCGGTCTCCGCTTTCACCTCGGCCGTGGTGTTGACGTAGGTGACCACCGGCAAGCCCGGGTAGCGTTGCTTGATCAGGCGCACGTCGGCGGCGGTGATCGAGGCGGCCAGAGAGCAGCCGGCCCGCAGGTCGGGAATGAGCACGGTTTTATCAGGGCAAAGCACCTTCGAGGTCTCGGCCATGAAATGCACGCCGGCCTGGACGATTATTTTGGCGTCGCACCGCGCCGCCTCCCGGGCCAGGCCGAGGCTGTCGCCGACAAAGTCGCCAACGCCATGGAAAATCTCTGGCGTCATGTAGCTGTGCGCCAGGATGACGGCGTTCTTTTCCCGCTTCAGACGATTGATGCGTTCGATCAGCGGGGCCTGCAGTCGCCATTCGAGCGGGGTCACATGGCCGCGAAGCTTGTCCCACAAGGGTGTCGTCGCCGTCTCGACGGCGGGCGTGAAGGCAAGCGATCCATCGGCCATGGCGTCCTCCTTATGCTCAATGTGAGCATTACTAGCGCCTTTTAAAGGACGCCGGCCGGATCGGGCGGGCGTCCTACCTTATGCTTATTCTGAGCAAAAGCTCTAGGCGGTCATATAGACCCCGCGCCCGGAAACGAAAAGGTCTTTTGTGAACAGGCGCCGCAATCGTGATGGCGGTCAACTAGCCGGCCGACTAGTCGGACGAGATCACCAGACGCCGATCTTCTCGGCCTCCGCGTGGCTCAGGGGATGATGGTCGCGAGCGTGGTCTTCCTCCGCCAGCAGGCGAACCGCTTCCAGCGCCGCCATGCAGCCCATGCCGGCGGCCGTCACCGCCTGGCGATAGATGTCGTCGGTGACGTCGCCGGCGGCGAACACGCCGGCAATCGACGTGGCTGTCGAACCCGGTCGGACCGTCAGGTAGCCGCCGGCCCGGGTCTCGAGCTGACCGGCGAACACTTCGGAAGCCGGCGCATGGCCGATGGCGACAAAGAGGCCGTCGCAGGCGACCTCTCGAATCTCGCCGGTGCGCGCGTGCCGCAGCCTGACCCCGGCGACAGTCGCCGGATCGCCGGCGGCCAACACCTCGTCCACCTCGTGATTCCAGATGACATCGATCCGATCGTGAGCGAATAGCCGCTCCTGCAGGATCTTTTCCGCGCGCAATTCGTCGCGGCGGTGAACCAGGATGACGCTGGTGGCGAACTTGGTCAGGAATAGCGCTTCCTCGACCGCGGTGTTGCCGCCGCCGATCACCACCACCGCCTTACCGCGATAGAAGAACCCGTCGCAGGTGGCGCAGGCCGAAACCCCGAAGCCCTGCAACGCCTTTTCGCTCGGAATGCCGAGCCATTTGGCCTGGGCGCCGGTGGCGATGATCAGGGTCTCGGCGAGCCAAGTTTGGCCCGAATCGGCCACCAGCCGGAACGGTCTCGCCGAAAGGTCGGCGGAGACGATCAGATCGTCGACAATCTCGGTTCCCACGTGGGCGGCCTGTTCGCGCATCTGGTCCATCAACCAGGGTCCCTGGATGACCTCGGCGTAGCCGGGATAATTCTCGACGTCAGTGGTGATGGTGAGCTGACCGCCGGGCGTCAGCCCGCTCAGCAGAACCGGCGCCAGGAGGGCGCGCGCGGCGTAGATCGCGGCCGTGTAGCCGGCCGGTCCAGCGCCAACCACAAGGCAACGGACGGAACGGGGCTCCAGGCCAGGCGCGCTCATGGATGAGACGGACTCAGACCCACTCGACCTTCAGGATCTCATAGGCCTTGACGCCGCCTGGCGTATTGA
>DATCEL010000139.1:0-2650 GCA_036510115.1 Caulobacteraceae bacterium | reverse complement strand
CACCGGGATGCCCACGTCGCCCGGCTCCCAAGGCTCGACGGGAACCCACGGGTGCAGCTTGCGATAGTAGAGGCGCAGGTCTCCGGCGTCGTCGAAGATGAGGACCGTGTTGTAGGGGTTGCCCTTGGGGTTGGCCTCCATGATCGAAAAGCAGCCCCAAATTGCGTTGGCGCGACAGGCCGCGCCCAGAGCGGCCACCTCCGGGCCTCCCATCGTGCACATCAGCGCCGGGTCGGTGCTCATCGACAGTCCGTGCAGCGAATATTCGGGGAATACCACCAGGTCCATGCCGGGCAAGTTGCGCCTCGCTTTCCCGACCAGGTCGACGACGCGCGCCGTCTGGGTGGCCAACTCCGCCGGCGTGGTGACCGTGGGAAGCTGAAGCTGCACGAGACCGATGACGACGCCGCCCGGTGCCTTGTTGAGACCGCCGAGTCCGCTCATGCGAAACCCTCCGTTTGCCCGCAGTCTGGCGCCCGGATCGGCGCCGGGGTGTTTCGGCTGGGTCGGTTCTTGGTAACGATCGCCGCCATCCCGGCGAACCGCCCGGCGCGCCGGAGGGGAGCGGGACTCAGGCGCCAGCCGTCTGAGGGTTGGCGCTCGGATCGTCCCGGAGATGATCGAGCCGGTGCGAGGCGCTGCGCAGACGATCGCGCAGGTCCTCACGAAGCCCCGCGCCGGCCTTGGGCGCCAGGATCAATCCCACGCCGGCCCCGACCAGCATTCCGACGCCAAACGCCGTCAGCGTCCCGAACAGCCACGATCCAGTCGAGCGCTTCGCTTCGACCCCCATCATCTCGAGCAGCCGGTCTTTCACGTGATCCTGGTCGAGATTGTTCAAATCCTTGAGATTCATCGGACGTCTCCTCGGTTCGCGTTCGGTTCGCCTTTGGGCAGGCCGCGGGGCCGGCAGCCAAAAATAAGCACGACCGCGATCCGCGCAAGCCGTTGCGGGCTTTGGCCACTCAAGCGGCCAGCGCGTCGACGCTCCGGTCGAGAGCAAGGGCACGGGACTGTTCGGATCCCGTCGGATCCCAGCTGTAGACGCCTTTCGGCCCCGCACCATTCCGCCGGACATCGCGGCGGACGCGCTTGTAAATGGGCGATTCGTTCCTACCCTAGGTTCGATGAAGGTCGTGATGATCGTCGACGACGACGACGAGGCCCGGGACGCCCTCGGCACGATCTTGCAGGAGAGTGGCTACCGCGTCGTTCAGGCCGAACATGGCGCGGCGGCCTGGAAGCTCCTGGAGGAGCAGGCCGGCGGCTGCGACCTCATCCTCCTGGATTTGATGATGCCCGTCATGAACGGGTGGGACTTCCGCCGCAAGCAGCGGCAGGACCCACGCTTCTCGTCCATTCCGGTGCTCATGATGTCGGCCGGCGCGCACATCGCGGCGGTCGCGGACGATCTGGGCGCGACCGACTACATTCCGAAGCCCATCGATGTCGACGTCCTCCTCGAGAAGGTCAAGAGGCACGCCCGATGAACGTCCGGCGCCGCGGCGACAGTCTTGGCGCGCCGTCGGGTGCTGGAGCTTAAGCCGTGCGGCTCGGGCACTACGAGCTCGGCCCGTTGCTGGGCGTCGGGGGAATGGCCGAGGTCTTCAAGGCCCACTACGTCCTGCCCGGCGGCGCGCAGCGCCACGTCGTCGTCAAGCGCATCTTGCCGCATTTCTGCCGGGATCCGCAGTTCACGAAGATGTTCGTCTCGGAAGCCCAGCTTTTGGGCCTTCTGCACCATCCGAACGTCGTTCAAGCCCACGACTTCGGCGAAGCCGACGGCACGCTGTTTCTGGTGCTCGAATACGTCGATGGCCCTTCCGTCTCGCAGGCCATGGGCACGCTGCGTGGCCTCAATCAAAAGATGCCCGTCATGGCGGCCGCGCACTTTGCGCATCAAGTCTGCTTGGCGCTCGACCACGTTCACAGCCTCAAAGACGGGGACGGCGAGTCGCTGAAGGTGATTCACCGGGACGTGACCCCGGCCAACATCCTGCTGACCCAGGCGGGTGGCGTGAAGCTTCTGGATTTCGGCGTCGCGAAGTATCGCGCTTCGCAGGCATACACCATCGAAGGCACGGTCAAGGGAAAGCCGGCCTACTTGGCGCCCGAGGCCCTCGAAGGAAAGGCCATCGACAGCCGGGTGGACATCTTCTCGCTCGGAATCGTGCTGCACGAGATGTTGACGCTCCACAGCCTCTTCGAGTCCGACAACCAGGTGGTGACGTTTCGTAAGATCCTCGAGCTGCCGATCGCGCCTCCCTCCGAGCTGCGCCCCTCCGTTCCGGCCGAGCTCGACGCCATCACCATGAAGGCGCTGCAGCGCGACCCGGCCCTGCGATACCAGACCGCCGGTGAAATGGCGGACGACCTGAACCGCTACCTCACGATCGGCGGCCTGAACGTCGACCACATCGCCAAGTTCGTGGGCGGGCTCGTCGCGCGCAAGGCCCCGCCACCGCCCAAGCTGCCGGCGCTCGGAACCCATTTTCCGGTGCCCCCACCGGCGCCGCTCGCCGAAGGTGGCCGGCCCTGGTTCGCGCGGCTGGCCCGCTTTCTTTCGCGCAAGCCGACCGGCTGAGCTAGCCCCAGCCGGGCAAGCGGGGCCTTCTACCCGACGTGCCCGACGTTTTGGAGCAGGCGTCCG
>DATCEL010000138.1:0-2643 GCA_036510115.1 Caulobacteraceae bacterium | reverse complement strand
TGTCGCATCGGAAGATCATGTTCGGCCTGTCGCTCTCGGCGGCGGTGGGGTTTTGGGCCGCGTATGTCCCCTCGCTGGTCGCGCGCGCGGACAACAAGGCGGCGGCTGTTCCGGCGGCGGCGCCGACCTGCAAGCTGCACGGCAAGAAGTGCTGCGATCCGGCGATCGCGGCCCACCTGCCGAAAGAGGCGGTCTACAAGGCTTGCGGCGAGTCGGACGCGACCTACTTGGGCGAGGACGGGTCGGAGAAGGACACCTGTAAGTACGTGTTCAAGGTGGCGGGCGAGAAGGAAGACAACACCTACGTGCAGGTCTACGCGCCGACCCAGAAAGAGGTCCTGCAGGAACCGAATGACCCGTTCTTCAGCTACAAGAAAGTCGGCAAGGTCTACGTCACCGAAAAAGCCAAATCGCCCAAGTCGGCGCCGATGCTGGTTGCGCAGACAGGCCTCTACATGCCGGGCAAGGGCTACTCGGTCAGCGTGAACGCCTCGGTCAAGGTCTGCACCAAGGTCGAAGCCAAGAAGCTCGCGCCCAGCATCAAGTAGGGAACCCTGGGAGGTTTCCGTGGCCCTCCCGCGACGGGTTTCCGTCGAGCAAAGCTGGCCGGTACCCAGGCGAAGCAGTCGTTTTTCGGGCGACGTAGGCCGGGCCCAGGGCCGGCCCTACTCCGGCTTTTCGGCGGTCCCGAAGAGGCGGTCCATCCACGGGAACGTCACGTTGAAGTTGACGTGCGCCATGCGTCCCAGGACGTGGTGGTGTCGGTGGTGCGCCTGACGGCGGCGAAAGGCCCGTAGACGGCCGATGCCGGCGCGATCGAGGGTCGCGTCGCTCAAGTGGTAGAGCGCATGCAGCGCCTCGTACATCAAGAAGTAGGCGACCGCCGCCAGCAGAAAAACGCCCGACAGGCCGGGGCCGCGCAGGAATCCAGCCAGCAGCAGGATTGGCGACGCGATCGTGAAGATGCCGAGCATGGTGTACCAGGGCATCATCACCAGGCCGAGCTCGCGGGGCGAGGTCACGGGCAGGTTGATCTCCGTGAAGGCCAGGTGGTGAAGCTGGGCGTGGTTGCGGTACATGATCCGCGGGGGCAGCGGGCGGTGCATGGGATTGCGGTGGACCATCCACTCGATGAAGTTGGCGACCACGAAGAAGACCGGCATGAGCAGCCAATCGGTCGCTCGGGCCCGCCAGGCCAGCGCGACGCCCAGGCCGGCCAGCGCGGCGGCGATGGCCAGGGTCTGGGCGATGTGGCGGCCCGGCCGGTAGTTGGCGGGCAGGTGGTCGGCGCGGACGAAACGCGCCACGGCGGGCGGGGCCGGCTCACCGGACGGGCTCGCCGCCGATCTCGCGCTGATTGGGCCCATCGTTTTCAGTATGGCCGCCATTCCTGGATATCGGCCAGCCGCGCCGCGCGCTTTATCCGTCTCGCCGGCAGCCACTTCCGCCTACACTAGCGGAGATGCCTTCTTTCGACGCGGTCTCGAAGGTCGATCTGATGGAGCTCGACAATGCGCTCAACACGGCCCGTAAGGAGCTGGGGCAGCGTTACGACTTTCGCGGGACCAACACCGATCTCGAGCGGGGGGCGGAGGGGATCGTGATTCGGTCCTCCGATGAGCCGCACGCGGTGGCGGCACTGACCGTCCTGCGCGAGCGGATGGCCAAGCGCAACGTTTCGCAGAAAGCGCTCGACCCCAAACCGATCGAACCGGCGGGCAACCAGACGGTGCGCCAGCTGATCCTCATCAAGCAGGGGATCGAGACGGAGATCGCCAAGAAGATCGTCAAGGCGATCAAGGACGCCAAGCTCAAGGTGCAGGCACAGATCCAGGGGGACGAGCTGCGCGTCTCGGGCAAGACCCGCGACGAGCTGCAGGCGGCCATCGCCTTCATCCGCAAAGGCGACTTCAACGTCGATGTGCAGTTCGTGAACTTCCGGGACTGAGGGCCGCCCTGGCCGGCGCCGGGGCGTCGCCTTCCCGAGGAACGGTGCGAAATCGAGCGTCCGTCGGCGCCGGAGGCTAAAATCGGCGCGTGATCGGGCGTCGACATTCGCCCCGCTGGCTGCCGCTGGCGGCCGTCGCGTTGGGCGGCTTCGCGTGCCATCCCCGCAAGCCGGCCCCACCTTCCGCGGCGGTCGGGCCGACCGCGGTCGAGCCGAGCCGTCCCCCCATCCCCCACCGCGCGGCGGCGCCCGCGCTGTCGAGCGGCGAGACGTTGGCCTACGACCGCGGCGTGGCCAAGAAGATGACCATCCCGGCGGCGCGCGGGGCCGGCCTGCTGGACGTCGATCTGAGCAACGGATGGGCGCCGTATATCTTGCAGGACGGCGATCCCCCGCAACCGAATGACTACCGCCAGACCTTCGTCGGGCTGGCCAACGACCGCCTGGACGCCGACGGCGATCCGGCGCGGGCTGGGAACCACAACTACCTGGAGGCGTTCGGCATCCCACCCACGCTGTCGGTGCTGGCCGCGCGCGCCGATGAGGACGCCTCGGCCCCGCGCGAGGCTTGCTACGACGCCGTCGACCGCGAGGGGCTGGAGCGCTTCACGGGCGAGGTGGGGTTCCTCGATCGCGATCGTTCCAAGCGCGATTACGCCGAGGCCGTGCGCGACGGGGATTGGCTGGCCAAGGAG
>DATCEL010000137.1:0-3193 GCA_036510115.1 Caulobacteraceae bacterium | reverse complement strand
AACCCATGTCCGTTACATCCGCCGCGGCGGCCGGCCCAAACCCCACGCGCACCCTGTTCGGCCATCCGCCCGGACTTACGGTGCTCTTCCTGACCCAGATGTGGGCCGAGTTTTCCTATTTTGGCCTGCAGGCGCTCCTGGTCTACTACATGACCGAACGGCTGGGCTTCTCACAGGCAAAGTCGTCGCTGATCTACGGCGCCTATGGCGCCGCCGCCTTCTTCAGCCCGTTCTTCGGGGGGATCATTTCCGACCGCTGGCTGGGGCGCACACGCAGCGTGATCCTGGGCGGCCTGCTGATGATGTGCGGCCATTTCGCCATGGCCTTCCCGCCTCTGCTGTTCCCGGCGCTTGCCCTGGTGGCGATCGGCAACGGGCTCTTCATTCCGCCGCTGGCGGTGCAGGTGGGCGCCCTCTACGCCGACGATGACGCGCGAAAGGCGCATGCCTTTTCCGCCTACTACATGGGCATCAATCTCGGCGGCTTCCTCGCTCCGCTGGTGTGCGGGTCGCTGGGCGAGTTCCTCGGCTGGCACTTCGGATTCGCCGCCGCCGGCTTCGGCATGCTGGCGGGCCTGGTCATCTACATCGCCTTCCGCGCGGCATTGCCGAGGGAGCCAGGCCTAGTTGGAGGGGCGGGGGCGAGTTCGCGCCCCGTGCTCACCGGGGCAGAACTTCGGGATCTTCGCCTGGTAGCCGCGCTGGTCGGAGCTGTGGTCCTATTCCGCGTCGGCTACGAGCAGAGCGGCAACGTCATCGCCCTTTGGGTGGCGCATCAGACCAACCGCACGTTGGATCTCTTTGGAGGGCATTTCATCATCCCGGCTACTTGGTTCCAGTCGATCAACCCCTTGCTGATCATCGCCTTGACGCCGGCGCTGATCGTCCTGTGGGGCCAGCGGGAGCATCGCCGAGGGGCGGCCAACCTCTTCTGGCGCATGAGCCTGGGCTGCGTCGTCACGAGCCTTGCGATGGTGGTGATGGTCGGCGCGGCGGCGCTGTACGGGGACACCCACAGGCCCGTTGGGCCAGGCTGGGTCGTTAGCTATTTCGTGTTGCTGACGATCGGCGAACTGATGGTCATACCCGTGGGGCTCACGCTCGTCAGCGAGCTAGCGCCGGCGAGCGCGGCGGCGATGGCCATGGGAGGTTGGTATATCGCCAAATTTCTCGGCAGCCTCCTATCCGGCGTGATGGGCGCTTGGTGGGGGGTGATTCCGGCCACCGTCTTCTTCGCCATCGGCGCCGGCTCCGTGCTGCTCGCCGCCGGGGCGCTCTTCTGGCTGGGACGGCGGAGGCCGGTGCTGGTCAAGGGCTGAGCCGCGCGTCCAAAAGTCCTTGGCCCGTCGTGCTGATGTCCGCAATCGACCCAAAGCGGACGTTAGCGCAAGAGCTGGAGTCGGTCGGAAGTTGACATCGCGCGTCGCGGCACCTGGGCTTTTCAGATCGACCCAAGGAACTCTGCATCGGGGCGAATCCCTGATAATTCTTTGCGAACAGGGAATTCGCGTAATGTTACGGCGTGACCACGAAAGCCGAATGTGGACACGGGGGAATCCGTGGGGAGAAAGGGCGGCAATTTTGACGCCAAAGCGCGCCCAGAATCGTCGCGGAGACGACTTTTAGGTCCATGCCCGTGCCCTAAGCCACGGTTATATGGCGGAGATTGCCCGCGTCAGTCGGAGCCGCGAGTTAGCGGTGGACTGAATGGTGGACGCGGCTGGGATTGAACCAGCGACCCCTACGATGTCAACGTAGTGCTCTCCCGCTGAGCTACGCGTCCGCTCCACCGCCCGCTCAAGGAGCGATCGAAAGGAAGGCGCGGATATATCGGGGCCTCAATGGCGAGGCAAGGTTTGACCCCCGGGCCAGGTTGGCGAATATGCACGCATGAACGCCTGGGAGCCTCTGGCCCGGCTGCGCGAGCCCGACCCCGAGCCGATCGGGGCCGAGGCGGACCTTATCTCGTTCGAAATCGCCCACGCTAAGCCGCCGGCGACTCCTCTGGTTTTCGCGTCGCCCCACTCGGGCCGAATCTACCCCACCGGGATGATGTCCGCCTCGCGCCTCGACGCCGACGCCATTCGCCGGTCTGAGGACGCGTGGGTCGATCGGCTGATCGAAGGCGCCGCGGCCCTGGGCGCGAGCGTGATCACCGCGCGTCTGGCCCGCGTCTATCTGGATGTGAACCGCGAGCCGTGGGAGCTCGACCCGGGCATGTATTCCGACGAGTTGCCGGTTTACGCGCGGGGGCGGTCGGCCAGGGTGGCCGCCGGTCTCGGGGCCATCGCGCGGATCGTCTCGGAGGGCGAGGAGGTTTACGCCCGCAAGCTCACCTTCGCCGAGGCGCGCCAGCGCGTCGAGACAGTCCACGCGCCCTATCACACCGCCCTGCGCGGCCTGGTGGAGGCGGCGCTAGAGGCCCACGGCGTCGCGGTGCTGATCGACTGGCACTCCATGCCCTCGGCGGCGGCGAGGCACGCGACGGGCGGCGCCTGCGACGTGGTGCTCGGCGACCGCTTCGGCGGCGCCTGCGCGCCGGCCATCGCCCGGGTCGTGGAGCGGGGGCTGACCGGCCTCGGCTACGCCGTGACCCGCAACGCCCCCTACGCCGGCGGCTATACCACTGAGCATTATGGGCGGCCGGCGCGTGGCGTCCACGCCCTGCAGATCGAGGTCAATCGCGCGCTCTATGTGGACGAGGCCAGTCTCGCGCCCACGCCGGGCTTCGCGCGGCTGAAAGCCAATCTCGAGCGGTTGTTCAAGGTGCTGGCGGAGACCGATTGGTCGAGAGTCTGACCGCCGGCCAAGCCCGAGCGAAAAAAAATGGCCGCGCACGGCGGCGCGGCCAGTTCAATTAGGGAGGAAACGCCCAGGAAGGGCAGAGTCGTCAGCGACGCCTCATGAACGAAGATTACGGTGCAGCGCACAACGGCGCAACTGAAAAATCGCTGCGGTGCATGAGATTTCCGATCTAGATAAATATTGCCTTCTTTTCCGTGCATTAGAGAAGATTAGGGTCCGCCGGTCGCGAGCCGGACAGCCTCAGGATGGTGCGACGCACCAGAAACGACGTCGCATCTGTGGCTTCGAGACGGTTTTGCGCCTATATGCGCGCCTCCCAAGGAATCGGCCCCCTCCCCCATGTCGCTGCGCAACATAGCCATCATCGCTCACGTCGATCATGGCAAGA
>DATCEL010000136.1:0-2120 GCA_036510115.1 Caulobacteraceae bacterium | reverse complement strand
CGCCGCCGGTCGCGGCCGGTTCATCTGGCCGGTTCGCGGCGAGATCATTTCGCCCTTTGGGGTGAAGGGGGTCGGGCGGCGCAACGACGGCGTCGATCTCAGGTCGCCGCAGGGTACGGTGGTTCACGCCGCCGCGGCCGGCAACGTCGTCTACGCCGGCGACCAGGTGCCGGGGTTCGGCAATCTGGTGCTGGTCAAGCATGCCGACGGCTGGGTCACCGCCTACGCCCATCTCGACCGGCTCAGCGTCCAGATGCGCCAGATGGTCACTCAGGGCCAGGAAGTGGGCGAGGTCGGCCAGACCGGCGGCGTCAGCGAACCGCAGCTCCACTTCGAAGTCCGCTACGCCCCAACGCCCGCCGACAAGGCCCGCCCCGTCGATCCGCTGCTGGTGTTGCCGAAGTAGCGTTTTCTCCACTGCTCCGCCCCGCATTGCAAAAGCGCGCCGGGGCGCATAGCTTCCCGCGACTTTTTTCAAAGCGATGCGCCGGCCCGGCGCCGACCCCTTGAGCGCCTGACTAACCCGCAGTGGAGACGCAATGCCCGCCCCGCACACCCTCGTTCTCGCCGTCATCGCCGCCCCGGCGAGCGGTATCGGGGGCTTTCTGGCTGGTCCCGGCCAGCAGTTCATCCTCCTGGGCGCCATCGCGGTCATGTTCTACTTCATGATCCTGCGACCCCAGCAGCGCCGCGCTCGCGAGCACGCCGCCCGGGTCGATTCGATCAAGCGCGGCGATACGGTGGTCCTGTCCAGCGGCCTGATCGGCAGGGTGGTGCGGGTCGAGGACAAGGAAGTCGGGGTCGAGGTCGCCCAGAACGTCACCGTCAAGGTGGTCAAGACCATGGTCGCCGAGGTGCGCGCCCGCGGCGAGCCCGCGCCGGCCAACGACGCCAAGTCCTAAGTCCGCCGGCGGCCGCCAAACCCCATGCTTGCACTCACCCGCTGGAAGATCGGCCTCGTCCTCTTTTCGCTGCTGTTCGGCCTGATCTTCACCCTGCCCAATCTCCTGCCGCCCTCGGTGCTGGCGTCCTTGCCGGGGTGGCTACCGCATCAGCGCCTCTCCCTGGGGCTCGATCTGCAGGGGGGCTCCTACCTGCTCATGGAGGTCGATACGGCCGCCTTGAAGAAGGAGCGGCTGACCAACCTGACCGAGGATATCCGCACCCGGCTGACCGGCGACCAGGACACCGACAAAATCGCCTTCACCGATCTCGCCCTGGTCGGCGACACCATCGGTGTGCGCATCACCGATCCCACCCAGGTCCAGGCCGCCTTCAAGCGGCTCAACGATTCCCTGGGCGAGCGGATGGTGAGCGGCGGGCGGGACGTCACGGTGCGGATGGCGCCCGACCAGCATATCGCGGTAACCTTAGCCGCCCAGGCGGCCAACGCCGCCGCCTCCGACGCGGTCACCCGCTCGATCGAGATCATCCGCAAGCGTATCGACGCCCTGGGGGCCAAGGAGCCGCTGATCACCCGCCAGGGCGCGGCGCGCATCGTCATCGAGGCGCCCGGCGAAAGCGACCCCGAAAAGCTCAAGGCGATCATCGGCAAAACCGCCAAGCTCACCTTCCAGATGGTCGATACCGCCGTGACGCCCGACGAGATCGCGGCGGGCGGCATTCCTCCGGATGACGAGGCGCTGCCCAGCGACGACGGCTTCGCGCCGTCCTATGTGCTGAAGAAGCGCTCGGTGGTGACCGGCGAGATGCTGACCAGCGCCAGCGGCAGCCACGACGAGAACAACCTCCCCTCGGTGGCGTTCAGCTTCAACGGCCAGGGCACCCGCCGCTTCGCCGAAGTGTCCACCCAGAACATCGGCAAGAATTTCGCCATCGTGCTGGACAAAAGGGTCATCTCGGCCCCGGTCATCCGCTCGGCCATCACCGGCGGCAGCGGCGAGATCACCGGCCATTTCACCGAGGAGTCGGCGCACGATCTGGCCCTGCTGCTGAAATCCGGAGCGCTGCCCGCGCCGCTCAACGTGGTGGAGCAGCATACGGTCGGCGCGGAACTGGGGGCCGACGCGGTCAAGGCCGGGGAGCTTTCCATCGTGATCGGCGCGGCGCTGATCTTCACCTTCATCATCCTGGCCTACGGCCTGTTCGGCGGTTTCGCG
>DATCEL010000135.1:0-2871 GCA_036510115.1 Caulobacteraceae bacterium | reverse complement strand
ACATGGCGGGCCGGGGCGGCGTTGGACCGCGAACCTCGAAGGCGCCGCGTCGTTCGACGGGCGCGGCGGGGCCGACGCCTGGCGCGTCCATGCGCCGACGTTTGGTCTCCACGACCACGGTCTTGGATCGGCCGTGGCTGAAGCTCTGCTTCACCATGCCCGAACTCACCGCTCCGCCGAGACGCGGCTTCAGGGTGAGCGGCGCGCGCGCGCCGGGCGTTGGTGTGGGTCGGCCGCTGTCGTTCTCGTCCGTCATGCGCTCGTTCAATTACCCGTCCGTGGGCCCCGATCAGAGGGCGAAGTCATTCCAAACGTCTAGAGGGGCCATAACGGCTCCTCGCCCAAGGCGCGCGTCGCGGCCCTAAGAATCCTCGCGCCAACCCTCGGGAAGGAGCGGGCGGAAGCCTGATAGCCGCCGGACATCGGTTGTCCAGCGCTCAACGCCACGCCCAGCAAGGAAGGCGGTGTGTATCACATTCTCCGCGCCCAAGGCCAAACTCAATTCCGCCGAACTGAACAATCCTATGACACGCGGCGGCTTTTCCAGTCTCCGACCCGCCGCCTCGAGCTTGCGTCGACCGTCTCGGGCGCCGTCCACGGCCTCCACCAGCACCGCCGCCCGCCCGGAGCCGATCGCGGCCAGCACCCGGTCGAAGCCCGAGGTAAGCGTTCCGGCCTTCCGCGCAAGGCCGAGGCCGGCGAGAAGCCGGGCCAGCAGAAGCCGCTCCACCTGATCGGCGAGATCCGCCGGCGCCATGAGCTTCGCCTTGGCCGCGCGGGCGAAGAGTCCCTTGCGCGCCGCGGTCTCCACCGACGCCCGATCGGCGGCCACCCACAGGCCGCGTCCGGGAAGTTTGCGCGCCAGATCCGGCGTCACCACGCCGGCCCCGTCGGCCGCGAAACGGATCAGCTCATCCTCGTCCCGCGTCTCCCCGGAAACGATGTCCCGCCGCTGGCGGGCCGCGGCGCTCGCCCCCCTCCCCGGCCTCGCCGGTACTTCCCCCACGCCAACGGGGAGAGAGGCCTCGCGCGGGCTCTTCTCCTCCCCCCCAGGGGGAGGGTGAGTTGGTGAAGGGGTGGAGGGGCCGGGCCCTCGGCGCCTATTCCGATCGGCCGCCATGGCCAAACACCTGGGCGGCTTCGTCGAACACCGGCTCTTCTTCCGGGACCACTTCCGGCTGCGGCAGGGCGTCAGCATCTACCCAGCCGGCCGCCACGCGGGCGCGCATGATCAGCGCCTCGGCGTCTTCCGGCGAGAGAGCGAAGGTCTCCAGTATGCCCGACTCGCGCACCCGCTCGGCGCCCTTGGGTTCGTACCAGCCGCGCAGGTCGTCGGGCACCAGGCCGGCGAAGTCCTCGAGCGTCTTCACCTCGCCTTCGCCGAGCGCCACGGCCATCGGCAGGGTGACGCCCTCGACCTCCAGCACGGCGTCCTCGACGCCGAGCTCCTTGCGGCGGCCGTCCAATTCGGCGGCTTCGCGGTCGAGGAAGTCGCGCGCCCGCGCCTGGATTTCTTCGGCGGTATCCTCGTCGAAACCTTCGATGGCCGCGACCTCGCCGACCTCGACGTAGGCGACGTCCTCCACCGAGGCGAAGCCTTCGGTGACCAGCAGCTGAGCGATGACCTCATCGACGTCGAGCGCTTCCTGGAACAGGGCGGTGCGCTCGGCGAACTCGCGCTGACGCCGCTCGCTCTCCTGGCTCTCGGTCATGATGTCGATCTGCCAGCCGGTGAGCTGACTGGCGAGGCGCACGTTCTGCCCGCGCCGGCCGATGGCCAGGGACAGTTGTTCGTCGGGCACCACCACCTCGACGCGTTCGTCCTCCTCGTCCATCACCACCTTGGTGACCTCGGCCGGAGCCAGGGCGTTGACCAGGAAGGTCGCCTCGTCGGGATTCCACTGGATGATGTCGATCTTCTCGCCCTGCAGTTCGGCGACCACCGCCTGGACGCGCGAGCCGCGCATGCCCACGCAGGCGCCGACCGGGTCGATGGAGCTGTCGTTGGAGACCACCGCCATCTTGGCCCGGCTGCCGGGGTCGCGGGCCACGGCGCGGATCTCGATCACTCCATCATAGACCTCAGGCACCTCCTGGGCGAACAGTTTGGCCATGAAGCCGCCGTGGGCGCGCGAAAGCATGATCTGCGGACCCTTGGTCTCCTGGCGGACGTCGTAGATGTAGGCGCGCACCCGGTCGCCGACCTGGAAGGCCTCGCGCGGGATCGACTGATCGCGGCGCATGATCCCTTCGCCGCGCCCCAGATCGACGATGACGTTGCCGTATTCCACCCGCTTGGCGACGCCGTTGACGATCTCGCCGACCCGGTCCTTGAACTCCTCGAACTGGCGTTCGCGCTCGGCCTCGCGGACCTTTCCGGTCACCACCTGGCGGGCCATCTGGGTCTGCACCCGGCCAAATTCGAACGGTGGCAAAACCTCCTCGTAGGTCTTGCCGACCACCGCGTCCTTGTCGTCGATCAGGGCGTCGGAGAGCCGCTTCTGGGCGTATTCGTTGACCCCCAGCATCTCTTCTCCCTCTTCGGCCTCGGGATTGGGATTGGGCTGGGGCTCGTCGGGGATCACGGTGACCACGCGGGTGATGGTGGTCTCGCCGGTCTTGGTGTCGATATGGACGCGGATGTCGTGCTCGGCGCCGTAGCGGGTGCGGGCGGCCTTCTGAATGGCCTCCTCGATCGCCTCGATCACGATCTCCTTCTCGATCGATTTCTCGCGCGCCACGGCGTCGGCGATCTGCAGGAGTTCGAGCCGATTGGCGGAAATGCCGGTCACGGTCATGGGGTGGTGTCCTCTTGGTCGGTGGGTATTTGTTCTCGAGCCAGGCGCGCGGCGCGGGCGGCCGCCCCGCGCG
>DATCEL010000134.1:0-2493 GCA_036510115.1 Caulobacteraceae bacterium | reverse complement strand
GGCGATCCCCGTGACGCCGGTGGCGGACGCCGACGCATTTCCCGAGAGCCACGACTGGTTCGCGCGCTACAACCGCGAGCCGCCCGAGACCAACCCGGGCGGCCCGGCGGCGATCATCGAACAGCTCGAGATGGCCAAGGCCTTCGCCGATCGCACCGGCCTGCGCATCTATCTGGGCGAATTCGGCGCCGGCATCAACGGCGACGTCGCCTCACGGGCCCGCTGGATCCGCACCGCGCGCACCGAGGCCGAAAAGCGCGGCTTCGGCTGGGCGTATTGGGATTTCTGCCGCAACTTCGCCGCCTACGCCGAGCTCGGCTTCACGGGCCGCTGGATCCCCGAGATCAAGGCCGCGCTCGTCGAGTAGCGGCCCGGCGCGACTTCGGCAGAGCGGGGGTTGCGCCTCGGGCAGGCGATCCTAGCTTGGTGCCAGGAGGATCACATGTCGGCCGACGCCGCTACAGACAAGAAGCATCTCGAGGAGCTGCTCAAACACTTCCAAACCGCGATGCTGGTGACGCACACAGAGGGAGCCGACTTGCGGGCTCGACCGTTGGCGCTGGCGTCCGCGCACGACGAAGGGGTCCTCTACTTCGCGACCAGCGTCTCGTCGCCCAAGGTCACCGAGCTCGAGCGGACGCCGGAGGTGGCGGTGACCCTCCAGGACAGCCGCCGTTACGTCTCGATCGGCGGCACCGCGCGCATCACCCGCGATCGCGCGCTCATCGAGCGCCTCTGGAGCGAAACCTGGAAGCTCTGGTTCCCGAAAGGCAAAGATGATCCCGAGATCTGCATCGTGGAGGTCACGCCCCGCGATGCCGAGTACTGGGATCAAAGCGGCCTGGCGGGGGTGAAGTTCGTTTTGGAGGCGGCCAAGGCCTATGCGGCCGGCACCAAGGCCAAATCGGGCGAGTCGGCAAACCACGCCAAAGTGCACGTCTGAAGGGAGGATCCATGGAAGGCAGCCCAGAACAGACCGGCCACCAAGAAGATCGCATCGCCAAGGTCGCCGTCACGATCGATGCGCCGGTCGACAAGGTTTGGGACGGGCTGGTGAGCCCAACCGTCATTCAGAAGTACATGGCTGGCGCCAAGGTCGTCAGCGATTGGAAAGAAGGCAGCCCGATCGTCTGGAAAGGCGAATGGAAGGGGAAACCTTTCGAGGACAAGGGGACGATCCTGGAGATCGAACCCGAGCGGCACCTCAAATACAGCCACTACAGCCCGCTTTCGGGGGAGCCGGACCGGCCCGAGAGCTACCATACCGTCACCATCGATCTCTCGACGCAAGAGGGCGGCGTATATGTGGCGCTGACGCAGAATCGCAACGCCAGCGACGAGGCGCTGTCGCACTCTGAGAAGAACTGGAAAATGATGCTCGAAGGCCTGAAGAAAGCTGTCGAGAGCTGAAGCTTCACGAACGCAGGTAGGCCGGCACGGCCCGCACCGCCTCGGCCTTGGCGGGCCGCCGCCGACAGATGGGGTGGTCTCCCATAGGCGGCACCGTGGGCCAAGGCCTCGACCAGGTGCGGAAGCACGAACCGGGTGACCAGCTAGAATCGTCCCGGCATGCTGAACCCCCGACTCGGTCCCTTCCTAGCGTTGATCTCGGCCGCCGGTCCGACCGCGACCTCCGGCGGAGCGCCCGCGCTCTCCGAGTTGCTCGCCCGGCTGGACACGCTGCACACGCGGCGCGACGATCCGGCGGCGCTTCGTGAGGCGCAGCGGCTGGCCGACGCCGCGCTGGCGCAAGCCCCCAGCGACTATGGCGCCCTCTGGCGGGCGGCCCGGGTGGTCTTCACCGAGAGCGACGAACCGACCCGCTCCAGCGACGAGCGGTCGCGCCTCGGCAAGCAGGCCTACGACCTGGCCGAGCGCGCGATCGCCGCCAACCCCAACGACGTGGCCGGCCACTACTGGGCCGCGCTGAGCATCGGCAGCTATGCCGAGGGGATGGGCGTGTTGCGCGCGCTCGCCAATGGTATCGAAGGCAAATTCAAGCGCCCGCTCGAGCGCGCCACCGCGCTCGACGTCGGCTACGATTACGGAAGTATTCCGGTGGTCTGGGCCGCCTACTACCTGGAATTGCCTTGGCCCAAGCGCGATCGCGTCAAAGCGGCCGAAGAGCTGCGGCTGGCCCTCGAGCTCAACCCAGCCAACCTGCGGGCGCGGCTCTACCAGGCCCGGCTGGCCGCCGATCAGGACCGGCCGGCCGAGGCCAAGGCGCTGCTGGCGGCCATCGCGGCCGCACCGGTCGGGCGCTACGACCCGCCCGAGGAGCGGCGCGTGAAGAAGGAGGCCGCCGAGATGGCGGCGCGGCTGCACTAGCCTCCGCGCCCCCGCTCAGGGGTATGAGCCGTCGATGAGCCCGTTGATGTACTTCTCGATGTTCGTGTAGCCGGTGTGGTCGAAGTCGCCGGTGGCATCCGCGGCGCTGTTCGGGTTGAGGCCGTACTTGGTCTCCCAGGCGTCGGGCATCCCGTCGCCGTCGGT
>DATCEL010000133.1:0-4481 GCA_036510115.1 Caulobacteraceae bacterium | reverse complement strand
CCCAAGCAGGCGGCGGAGTAGAGCGCCTCAGAATTCCTCTCCACCCGCCGCGCGGCGGGTGTTGGCCAGGGCCAGTAGGAGCCATCCGAGTCCGATCGAGGCCAGGGAGCCGGCGATGACGCCGAGGCGCGCCTGCGTCTGGCCGGCGGACGGATCGAAGGCCAGAGCCCCCAGATAGAGGCTCATGGTGAAGCCGACGCCGGTGAAGGCGGCCACGCCCAGCAGCTCCAGCCATGTTGCGCCGGCCGGGCGTCGGCCGATCTTCAGGACGGCGGCCAGGAGCGCGACGCCAAAGACACCAAGCGGCTTGCCAATGAGCAACGCCAGGAAGACCCCGAGCGTCACCGGCGAGAGGATGTCGGAGACGCCAAGGCCGCGGAACGAAAACCCGGCGGCGGCGAAGGCGAACAGCGGCAGGACGCCATAGGCGACCCACGGGTGCAGGGCGTCCATGAACAGGGTCACCATGCTCTCACCACCCGGCCGGCGCGCGCCCACCGGCACGGTGAGGGCGCAGGCGACCCCGGCCACGGAGGTGTTGATCCCCGACTTCAAACAGAAGGCCCAGACGAGCACGAAGCCGACGGCGTAGAGCAGCAGCGGGCCGCGCCGGGCGCTCGAGAAAGCCGCGAGCAGGGCGAGGACCGCGACCGCGCCGGCCGCGGCCGCCCAGTCCAGCCGCGCGGTATAGAGGACGCCGATCAGGCCCACGGCCACGAAGTCGTCGGCTATGGCCAGGGTCAGCAGGAACAGGCGCAGGGAGGGCGGCAGGCGCGGGGCCGCGACGGCCAGGGCGGCGATGGCGAAGGCGATGTCGGTGGGCGTCCCCACCGGCCAACCGCGCGCCGCGCCTCCGGGCGCCTGGTTGATCGCCAGATAGATCAGCGCCGGCGCGATCATCCCTCCCGCCGCCGCGAGAATCGGCGTCGCCAGACGCCGCGGGCTGGAAAGCTCGCCGCGCAAAACCTCGAACTTGATCTCCAGGCCGACGATCAGGAAAAAGATGGCCATCAGGCCGTCCTTGATCCAGCCGGCCGCCGACTCCGTCTGGGCGAAGGCGCCGAGCTGAACCGGGATCGGCTTGGCCAGGATGGCGAAATAAACGTGCGCGAGGGGAGAGTTGGCGAGAATGAGGGCGAGCGCCGCCGCTGCCGCCGGGGCCAGGCCCGACGACGACTCGGTCTTCAGAAAGTCCACGGTCAGCCGCCCGGCCATGCCCCGCGGTAACATGCCCCCCGCCCGCTCAGGAAGCGAAACCGGAATTGCGGGGGCGTGAGATGTGCCCGCTTACAAACACTACCGTCATGGCCGGGCGTCAGTCCCGGCCACCCATGCACATCGGCCGGTGTGTGGACGCGCGCGAGCGCGGCCAACGCTCCACGGCTCTTGCGGGAGCGGCGCTGTCGGGGCCAATTGGCGGATATGCCGCCCTCGCCACTGTATCGACCCGATCCGCGCTTCGCGGAGCTGGGTCCGGAGTTCGCCGACGCGGTGAGCCCGGCCGGGTTTCCGGAAGCCATTCTCCGCTTTCGCAACCAGCGCGCGGCCGCCAGCGTGGGGCTGGACACCCTCACCGACGCCGAATGGCTGACCTACTTCGCCAGGTTCGAGCCGCTTCCGGATAACCAAGCCCAGCCGCTGGCCATGCGCTACCACGGCCATCAGTTCCGAGTTTACAACCCTGATCTCGGCGACGGTCGCGGCTTCCTCTTCGCCCAACTGCGCGAAACGACCCCCGCCGGGCGCCTGCTCGACCTCGGAACCAAGGGTTCCGGCCGCACGCCCTGGTCGCGTGACGGCGACGGCCGACTGACCCTCAAGGGCGGCATGCGCGAGGTGCTGGCCACGGCCATGCTGGAGGCGCTCGGAGTCCCCACCTCGCGCTCGTTTTCCCTCATCGAGACCGGCGAGGATCTGGTCCGCGGCGACGAGCCCAGCCCGACCCGCTCGGCGGTGCTCACTCGCCTTTCCCATAGCCACATCCGCTTTGGAACCTTCCAGCGCCACGCGGCTCTCGGCCGCGCCGATCTGGTCGGCCAACTCCTCGGTCATGTGATCGGAAACTATTATCCGCATCTGGAAGGCGTCGACAATCCGGCCGCCGCCCTGCTGGCGGCGGTGGTCCAGCGGGCGGCCCATCTGACCGCCGCCTGGATGGCCGCCGGCTTCGTCCACGGCGTGCTCAACACCGACAACATGAACATCACCGGCGAGAGCTTCGACTACGGCCCCTACCGCTTCCTGCCCCGCAACGATCCCAATTTCGTCGCCGCCTATTTCGACCATTCCGGGCTCTACAGCTTCGGTCGCCAGCCCGAAGCCGTGCTGTGGAACCTGACCCAGCTCGCCGGCGCCCTGACCACGGTCAGCGATGCCGAGCCGCTGACGGCGGCGCTGAATGGCTTTGGCGACGCCTATCGGGCCGAACTTTCCGCCGCCATGGTCCGCCGTCTGGGCCTGGCGCCCGCCGGCGCCGAAGCCGACATCGACCTCGCCAACGCCGCCTTCCGGGCCTTGGCCGAGGGCGGCGAGCCTTTGCGTTGGGAGCCGTTCTTCTTCGACTGGTTCGCCGGGTCGGAGGCGCGCGCCATGGCCGGGCCGAGAGCCGGACTCTATGGCGGCGAGGCGTTCGGCCGCTTTCGCGAACTATTGAGCACGCGAAAGCCCAATCGACGCGAGCGTCTGGATCATGCATATTTTCAGCGCACTGAGCCGGAAGAGTTGCTCTACGATGAGATAGAGGGCTTGTGGAGCGCAATCGCGGAGCGCGACGACTGGAGTCCGTTGAATGCGAAACTCGCGGCGATAGAAGCCGCGCGTCAAGGTTGGGGATACTGAAGATGACCGAGCTTCGCCGATGAATCTCACCCAATTCCCACGTCGGCGTTATACGCCGGCGCCCACCCCGCTCGAATTTCTGCCCAAACTGAGCGCCGCGCTCGGCGGCCCCGAGGTGTGGATCAAGCGCGACGACCTGACGGGCCTGGCCGGAGGCGGCAACAAGACCCGCAAACTCGAGTTCCTGGTCGCCGACGCCCTGGCCGAAGGCTGCGACACCCTGATCACCACCGGCGCGGTGCAGTCTAACCACTGCCGGCTGACGGCGGCGGCGGCGGTGCGCGAAGGCCTCAAATGCCGCCTGGTGATCGAAGAGCGGGTCGCCAAGAGCTATGACGCCAAGGCCGGCGGCAACAATTTCCTCTTCGATCTCCTGGGGGTGGAGGCGATCAAGGTGGTCGAGGCCGACGCCGACCTCGGCGCGGCGATGCGGACCATCGCCAGCGAACTGAAGAGCCAGGGGCGCAAAGCCTATGTGATACCGGGCGGCGGCTCGAACGCCTTGGGCGCCCTCGGCTACGCCGCCTGCGCCCAGGAAATGATGGGCCAGATGTTCGACGCCTCGCTCTCCGTCGACCATATCATCTGCGCCAGCGGCAGCGGCGGCACGCACGGCGGTCTGTTGGCCGGCCTCGCCGCGGTCAATGCGACCATACCGGTGACCGGGATCAGCGTGCGGCGCCAGCGCGCCGAGCAGGAAGGGCTGGTCCGCGGTCTGGCCCGGGACTGCTCGGATCTGCTCGAGATCATCGCGCCGAAAAACAAGGACGTGGTCTGCCTGGATGACTGGGTAGGCCCCGGCTACTCCCTGCCCACTCCGGAAATGGTCGAGGCGGTGCGCATGCTGGCCAGTCTGGAGGGCGTGCTTCTGGACCCGGTCTATACCGGCAAGGCCATGGCCGGGCTTATCGGCATGGCGAGGCAAGGCCGCTGGCGCAAGGGCGAAAAGGTGCTCTTCGTCCACACCGGCGGCGCCCCGGCGCTCTACGTCTACCAGGACGCCTTCAAAAAGAAGGCCTGAGAGCCATGACGCGCACCGTCGGCGTACTGGGCGGCATGGGGCCGGCGGCGACCCTCGATTTCATGGCCAAGATCTACGCCGCCGACCCCGCCGAGCGGGAACAGGACCGGGTGCGGTTGGTGGTGGATTGCGACCCTGGGGTGCTCGACCGCAACGCGGCGGTGCGCGGCGCAGGCCCCTCGCCAGGTCCCGATCTTGCGGCCATGGCCAAGGGGCTCGTCGGCGCTGGCGCGGACTTTCTGGTCATCGCCTGTAACACCGCCCACGCCTGGACCGCCGAAATCGAGGCGGCGGCCAGGCCCGTGCTGTCGATGATCGAGGCGGCTTGCGACGAAATCGCGGCTGGGCACCCAGGCGCGCGGCGGATCGGCGTTCTCGCCGGCGACGGTTGCCTGGAGGCCGGCCTCTATCAGCGCGCCTTCGCCGCGCGCGGCTGGGTAGCGATCCTGCCCGGCTCGGAGAACCAGGCGGCCCTCATGGCCGCGCTCTATCGCATCAAAGGCGGATTGCTCAGTGAATCCGAACGCGCAGCGTTCGTAGCCTGCGCCAGGGAGACGATCGCGGACGGCGCGCAGGCGATCGTCGCCGGCTGCACGGAGGTTCCCTTGCTGCTGCGGCCGCA
>DATCEL010000132.1:0-8812 GCA_036510115.1 Caulobacteraceae bacterium | reverse complement strand
AAGACAATGAAGCAAGACGCCATGCGCCTCAACGCGACGGGCGCTGGCTGTTCAAGGAAACCGCCCTCCTATAAGACCCCGCCTCGTGAGACGTTTCCCCGTGGGCATCACCCTTGCCGCCGCCTTCGGGCTCGCCGTCTTGCTCGGCTTGGGCCTCTGGCAGATGCGGCGCCTGGCTTGGAAGACCGACCTTCTGGCCCGCATCGCCGCTTTGCAATACGCTCCGGCGCGCCCGATTGGTGAGGTTCTGAGCGCCGCCGCGCGCGGCAAGGATGTCGCCTTCGTCCGTGTCGCCGCTGCCTGTGAGCCCGCGCCGGCGCCCGGGCCGGCGGCCTATCGTTACGCCCTGCGCGATGGCCGCGTCGGTTGGCGTCTGATGGGTTTTTGCGCCATCGCCGGCGCGCCGTGGAGCGGCATCGTACTCGACCGGGGCCTGGTCAGGCGCTTCGCGGGCCAGATGACGCCGATCGCCGCCAGCTTTCCGACTCCAGGCCAGGTCATCGGTGTGCTGCGCGCACCCGGCGCCCACGGCTTCCTCGATGTCGCGCCGCACCGGTCCGCCGGCGGCGCCCTGGTGCTTCAATCCATCGATCCGGCGGCGTTGAAGCTCATCGCCGGTGCGGCCGCCAGCGCCGCGCCTTACTACCTTGCCGTGGAGTCCGAGGCCCCCGCGGCGCCTGGGGTCAACCCGGCCGCCTTGCCCCAAGACATCCCCAACAACCACTTCGTCTACGCCCTGACCTGGTTCGGCCTGGCCGGGGTCCTGGTGTGGATGTGGGCCGCCCTGGTCATCGGCCGGGTGCGGGGGCCATGAACTACGTCTCCACACGCGGACGGGCGCCGCAAGCCGGCTTCATCGACGTCCTCCTGGCCGGACTGGCGAGCGACGGCGGTCTCTATGTTCCGGAGACTTGGCCAGCCCTGAGCGGCGAGGAGATCGCGGCCTTCGCCGGCCGCCCTTACGCGGAGGTCGCCGCGGCGATCCTGCGCCATTTCGCCGGCGATGAGATCGATCCGGAGGTGCTGGAGCGCATCTGCGCGCGCGCCTACGCGAGCTTTTCCCATCCCGCCGTGGCCCCGCTCAGACAACTCAGCTCCAACCGCTTCCTGCTCGAACTGTTCCACGGACCGACCTTGGCCTTCAAGGACATCGCCATGCAGGTGCTGGGCGGCCTTTTCGAGCACGCCCTCGGCGCGCGCGGCCGGACCATGACCATCGTCGCGGCGACCTCCGGGGACACTGGCGGGGCCGCCGCCGCCGCCTTCGCGGGTCTCGCCGGCGTGCGCCTGGTGGTGCTGTTTCCGGACGGACGGGTCTCCGATGTCCAGCGCCGGTTCATGACCACCACCGGGGCGGCCAATGTCCGCTGCGTCGCCGTGGACGGCGATTTCGACGCCTGTCAGGCGATCCTTAAGGCCTTGTTCGCCGACGAAGCCTTCGCGCGCGACGCCGAACTGGCCGCCGTCAATTCGATCAACTTCGCCCGCATCGCCGCCCAGAGCGTCTACTATTTCACCGCCGTCGCGGCGCTGGGCGCGCCCGGCCGCCCCGTAGCCTTCGCCGTGCCGACGGGTAACTTTGGCGACGCCTACGCCGGCTGGGCGGCCCGCCGCATGGGCTTGCCGATCGAGAAGATCGTCGTCGCCACCAACGCCAACGATATCGTCGCCCGCGCCTTGTCGCAGGGTGTCTATCGGCGCGGGACGGCCATCGCCACTCAGAGCCCGGCCATGGACATTCAGGTCGCCTCCAATTTCGAGCGGCTGCATTTCGAATACGCCGGACGGGGCAATTTGGAGACGGCGGCGGCGTTCGAAGCCTTCGAGCGCACGGGCGAAATGACCCTGGCCCCGGCGATACGGGCGGCCATGGCCGAGATCTTCGAGGGCCGCTCGGTGAGCGAGGCGGCCACTACCGAGGCGATGCGCAAGTCCTGGCGCGAAACCGGTGAGCTCGTCGATCCGCACACGGCGGTGGCCCTGGCCGGGGCCGACGGCGCCGCGCACGACGGAACCCCGCTGGTGATTCTCTCGACCGCTCACCCGGCCAAGTTTCCCGAGGCGATCGCCGCCGCCGGCCTGACGCCGGATGTCGCCCGCGTCGAGGCGCTGGGCGGGCTCGTCGAGCGCTTTGACCGCCTGCCAGCGGACGCGGCGGCGGTAAAGGCCTATGTGCGGGCATGGACATGAGCGCGCCGACCCTTTTCGCCCTGCCCACCGTCCACAGGTTCGCCAATGGCGTCACCGTGGTCTGCGATAGCGCGCCCGGCTTTGAGACCCTGGCGCTCAGCGTCGTCGCCGGCCGCGGCGCGCGCTCCGAGGACGCCCGCCGTTCCGGCTGGTCGCATCTCTTGGAGCACATGGTGTTCAAGGGCGCGGGCGGCCGCTCGGCCAAGGCCATAGTCGAAGAGATCGAGGCCGACGGGGGCCAGATCAACGCCGCCACCGGCCAGGAGCGGACCAGCTTCCAGGTGCGGGCGCTGGCGGGCGGCTTGCCCCTGGCCATGGCGATGACCGCCGATCTCGTGTTGCGGCCCACCCTCGACGCCACCGATCTCGCCAAGGAAATCCAAGTCGTCGGTCAGGAGATCGCCGAGGCCGCCGACACGCCAGACGACCAGGTGTTCGAACTCGCCCAGGCGGCGGCCTATGCCGGTCAGCCGCTCGGGCGGCCGATCCTGGGCACGGCGGAGACCATCGCCACGGCCGATCCGGCGACCTTGGAGGCCTGGCGGGCCGAGATCTACGCTCCCGATCGGCTGGTGGTCTCCGCCGCCGGCGCGGTGGACGAGAACGAGCTCCTCCGTCTGGCCGAGCAGGCGTTCGCCGGAGCGACTCCGGCCGCCGAGGCCGGCCCGCCTCTGGCCGCGACCTTCACCGGCGGCCACGCCCGCGAGCGGCGCAAGCTGGAACAGGCGCATCTGGTGTTCATGCTGCCCGCGCCCGGCATCGCCGACCCCGATCACTGGGCGTTGCGCCTGTTCGCCGAGATGCTCGGCGGCGGCATGTCGTCCCGCCTGTTCCAGGAGGCGCGCGAGCGGCTGGGCCTCGCCTACGCCATCGACGCCTGGGCCGAGGCCTACGCCGACACCGGGGTGATGGGCGTCTATGCGGGCTGCGCGGCGGCCGACGCCGGCCGGCTGGCGGCGGTTGCGGCGGGCGAAATCCGCGCGCTGGCCCGGGGGCCGGAAGCGGCCGAACTCGCCCGCGCCAAAGCCCAGCTCAAGGCGTCCCTGTTCATGAGCCGCGAATCCCTCGCCGGCCGCGCTGAACAGGCGGCCGCCCAGATTCTGGTCTTTGGTCGGCTACTCGCTCCGGCGGAATTGGCCGAGGCGATCGAGGCGGTCAGGGTGGAGGACGTCACCCGCCTCGCGGCGCGGCTGATCGAACCTAAGCGTCACGTCGCGAGCGTCCTCGGTCCCAAGGCGGCGATGGACGCGCCCCAGAGATTCGAAGCCACCCTCTTCGGCTGACACCCCCCTCTTGGCTAAGCGGCGGAACCGAGACAAGATTGGCCCATGGCTCTGCTGGACTGGATCGGCTCCGACCATGACCTGCGCCTCGACGGCGCCGGGGTGCGTCTGCGCCCGCCCAGGGCCCAGGACTATGCCGAGTGGTCGCTGTTGCGCGCCGGCTCGCGCGCCTTCCTCCAGCCGTGGGAGCCGACCTGGCCGGGCGATGACCTGAGCCGGCCGGCCTTCCGCCGCCGCCTGGCGGCCTATGCTCACGACATGGAGCGCGGCTTCGCCTATCCGTTTCTGGTCTTCCGCGCCGGCGACAACGCCATGGTCGGCGGCATCACGCTTTCGAACATCCGCCGTGGCGTCGCCCAGATGGCTTCGGTTGGCTATTGGGTGGGCGAGGCCCATGCGCGCCAGGGCCACACGGCGGCGGCGGTGAACGCGGTGACCCGCTTCGCCTTCGAGCGGCTCGGACTACACCGGATCGAGGCCGCCTGCATCCCGACCAACGATGGTTCGCGGGCGGTGCTCGCCCGCGCCGGCTTCCGTCAGGAAGGCATGGCCGTGGCCTACCTGCGCATCAACGGCGTCTGGCGCGACCACCTGCTGTTCGGCCTGCTCTCGCCCGGCGACACGCGCCACGAGGAGGTGCGAGTCTAGACGCGCCGTGGTCCTAAGGCGTCTCGCGGGACAGGTCACAGATCCAGTTCACCTCCCAGGTCTTCCCGCCATCGGCCGAGAACGATTGTTCGAAGTGCGCGGCTGTCGCGCCAGAATGGCTCCAGACGAAGCGGACGAGAATCCAGCGGCCCTTCCAGTCCTCGTAGTCGAAGAGTTCGACGCGCCCATTCGTGAACTCGCCAACCGTCGCCGGAAGGCCGAGGACGCCCGCGTCGAGGTCGAGCCCATAGACGCTCCACTGGTGCGACGCCGGGTTGTACAGCCTGAGTGTCTGGGCGCGGATGTGCAGGTTGTCCTTGGTGTCGTCGACCTTGAAATCCTCCATGTTCGCATTGCTGCCGAGGATTTTGTGCGTGCTTGATGTTCCGTCGTACTCGACCCAAGCCGTAGAGCCGACTAGGCGCTCGGGCAGGCGCTTGAGATGGGCTTTCCAGTCGCCGATCAGGAAGTCGAAATCGCGCGATCCGTCGCGTCGGGAAGCGCCTGGCGGCCCGGCGGGCGAGGTCGACTGCGCCCAGCTGGGACCGGACGCGGAGAGGAGGATGGCTACGGCCGCCAGGGCTTGGCGCCCGATACGTCCGCTGGTGGTTTTGGTCATGGAAACCTCGCTCGTGATGTGAGCGCCGAACATACGATCCTAATCCTGACAGCCGATGTCATGATTTAGCGAGGCGTGGAAAAACATCGTCGGGTGGCCCCATGCGTTTCGGCAGGGTTCGGAGGACGCGGGTTCAGGCTCGTCCCGCCTGGGCCGACAACCGCTCGGCGGCGACACCGATCTTGGCCAGGGCCCGCGACCATTTGTGCGCGTGATCGTCGCCGAAGAGCAGCGCCTCGTCGGGATCGCAGGTCAGCCAAACATTGTGGCGGATCTCGCGCTCGAGTTGACCCTCGCCCCAGCCTGCGTAGCCGAGCGCCATCACCGCTCGGCGCGGATGAGGATCGCCGGCGGACATCGCCTCTAGAACCTCGCGTGTGGCGGTGAGCACGACGCCTGGGCCGACGACGATGCTGTTGGGCTGGCCGACGAAGTCGTCGGTGTGCAGGACGAAGCCGCGCTCCTGCTCGACGGGGCCGCCCATCAGCACCAGGTCTTCCAACGGCTTCACGGGTGTCTTGATCTTCAGCCGTCCCAGCAGGCGCGAGACGGTGAGACCTTCCACGGGGCGGTTCACGGTCAGTCCCATGGCGTGGTCGGCGTCGTGGGCACAGATGAACACCACCGCCCGCTCGAAGCGGGGATCCTCGATGCCGGGCATCGCCACCAGCAGACGGCCGGTAAGATAAGCGCCGGACGGGTGGGTCATCAGCCTATGATCGGCCCGCGCCGAAGCAGATTCAAGGGCGCTGGCGCCTTGGCGCGGAGGGTCGCGGTCGCTATCTGGCGTGCGAACGCAGATTCAAACTCTTCAGGAGCAAGGCATGACCATCAAGGCCGGCGACAAGATTCCCAACGCGACTTTCACCGTCTATGGCGCCGAGGGGCCGAGGCCGCTTTCCTCCGCCGAATTGTTCGGCGGCAAGAAGGTCGCCCTGTTCGCCGTGCCGGGCGCTTTCACCCCGACCTGTTCAGCCAAGCACCTGCCCGGCTTCAAGACCCATGCCGGCGACTTGAAAGCCAAGGGCGTTGACACCATCGCCTGCGTCTCGGTCAACGACGTTTTCGTTATGCACGCCTGGGGCGAAAACCAGGGCGTCGGCGAGGATGTGCTGATGCTGGCCGATGGCAACGGCGATTTCACCAAGGCCTTGGGGTTGGAGCTCGACGCCGGCCGTTTCGGCATGGGCCAGCGCTCGCAGCGCTATTCGATGATCGTCGACGACGGCGTGGTCAAGGAGCTGAATGTCGAGGAGGGCGGAGAGTTCAGGGTCTCCTCAGCCGACTACATGCTGGCCCAACTCTAGGAGGCGCCGGGCCTCAATCCGTCCAGCGGGCCAGCCAGTCGGCAAGGCCCTGGGGCGTCATATGTCGGGCGTCGGCCAGGGCGGCCACATGGCCGGCGTCCCTTAAATGGCCGTGGGCATCGACCACCAGCAGGCTCGGCACGCCGTCGAGCTTGCGAAGGCCATAGCGCGCCGGAATATCCAGGTTGCGGTCCATGTGGCCCACGTCGACGGTCACGACCACGTAGTGGGCGTTCACGAACGCCGCGACTTCCGGCAGGCGCAAGACGCCGGCGAGCACGCGGCAGTCGCCGCACCAGTTTCCGCCGAGATCGATGAGAAGCAGCCGGTGGCTCGCCCGGGCCCTGGCCATGGCCGCGGCGACGTCCGCCTTGGCGTCGGCCTTGGCATCGTAGGGGCTGGGGAGCGGCGTCTGGAGCTGCGCCAGACTGGCGATGCCGACCTTGGGAGCCGGGGCGGCGAGGGCTGACGTCGCGGCGCAGAGCGCCAAAGCCAGAGCCAGCGCGAATTTACCGGTCATCTGGGCGCCGCGTGGTCGCTGCTGGGCACGGAGGACGGCGTCGGCGTTCCTGGCTTGGCCGAGGCGGGAGCGCCGGCCGGCGCGGCTGTCGGTGCATTGGCCGACGCCGCCGGCGCGGCTTTGGCCGCCGCCTTGGGGTTCGGCGCCGGAATCGGCAGGTTGGAGCCCAGGGTGTGCAGATAGGCGATGATGTTGATCCGGTCCTGGGAGTTTTTCATGCCGATGAAAGTCATTTTGGTGCCGTCGACGTACTTCTGCGGGCCGGCGATGAAGTCATAGATATGCTGGTAGTCCCAGACGCCGATCTTGCCGCCGAAGGCGATCATCGCCGGGGAATAGGCGAAGCCCGGATGCGTCCCGGGCTTGCGACCGAGCACCCCGTAGAGGCCCGGGCCGATGTTGTTGGCCCCCGATGGCGCGAAGATGTGACAGGACTGGCAGACGGCCGTCTTGGCCTGTCCGGCCTGCACGTCGGCGGTCTTCAGCACTGTCCCCCAATCGGGAGGCGGCGCGGGCGCCTCGGCGCCGCCGGCGGTTTCCTGAACGGCGATGGCGTAGCCGGGCTTGGCGGGTATCGATTTCTCGAAGAACATTGGCGTGATCACGCCCAGAATCGCCAGCACGAAGGCGGTGGTGAGCACCGCGCCGAGGATCATGTTCCTGTGGAGGCCGCTCATCTCTCGCCTTGACCTATGGGACCACGGATCGCGCGGCGAAGAGCGCGCACCCACCCCCACTTCGTGTTGCTTTGGGGTCTCTTACACGCTACCGCCGCGAGCGCAAACGCCCTTTGCCGATAGCGCCCAGCCCCGTTGCGCGCCGAGGGAAACGAGGGCGCGCGGCGATGGATTCATGAACCCGATCATCCTCATACCCGCCCGCATGGCCGCAAGCCGCCTGCCCGGCAAACCCCTCGCCGACATCGCCGGCGTGGCGATGGTGGTCCGCGTCTGGCGTCAGGCGCTTCAGGCCGATATTGGACCGGTCGTGGTCGCCGCCGCCGAGGCGGAGATCGTCCAGGCCGTGACCGGCGAGGGAGGGCGCGCCGTGCTGACCGATAGGGCCCTGGCCTCCGGTTCCGACCGCATCCTGGCGGCGCTGGCGATCGTCGATCCCGATGGCCGCCACGACGTTGTCGTTAACCTGCAGGGCGACATGCCCTTCGTCGATCCGGCCGCGCCCAGCGCCTGTGTCGCCTTGCTGGAGCGGGAGGAGGCCTGCGACATCGCCACCCTGGCGGCGGCGGAATCGTCGCCGGACGACCGGACCAATCCGGACGTGGTCAAGGCGATCCTGGCCCTCGATCCCGGCGGCGCAAGCGGCCGCGCGCTCTATTTCACCCGTTCCACGCTCCACGGCGAGGGATCGGTCTGGCGCCACATCGGCCTCTACGCCTATCGCCGCGCGGCCCTCGAACGCTTCACCGCGGCCCAGCCCTCGCCGCTCGAGCGGCGCGAGGGCCTGGAGCAACTGCGCGCCCTGGAGCTGGGACTATCGATCCACGCCGCGATCGTCGACGAAGCGCCGCTGTCGGTGGACAATGCCCGGGATCTCGCCGCCGCGCGCGCCTTCGCCCAGGAGCGAGATCTATGACCGGCCGTCTGCGCATCGCCTTTCAGGGCGAACCCGGGGCCAATGGCGACGAAGCCTGCCGCGCCTATTTCCCGGACCACGAACCGGCGCCTCACGCCGCGTTCGAGGACGCCTTCGACGCGGTCCGGCGCGGCGATTGCACTCTGGCGCTGATTCCGGTGGAGAACTCCATCGCCGGCCGGGTGGCCGACGTCCACCATCTGCTGCCCTCGTCCGGGCTCAAGATCATCGGCGAGCGGTTCAAGCCGATACGCTTCCAACTAATGGCCAATCCGGGCGTCAAGCTCGAGGACGTGAAGACGGTGACCAGCATGCCGATCGCGCTCGGCCAGTGCCGGCGGGCGCTGCGGCGTCTTGGCGTGCGCACCGAGCCGTCAGGCGACACCGCCGGCGCCGCCAAGGCTTTGTCGGAGCGGCCCGATCCGACCCGCGCGGCCATCGCCCCGGCCCTCGCCGCCCGGCTTTACGGCCTGACAATCCTCCTGGCCGACGTCGAGGACGAGACCCACAACACCACCCGGTTTCTGGTGATGAGCGCGGAGGCCGATCCGTCGGCGCCCCCGAAAGGCGCGCCCTGCATCACCAGCTTCACCTTCCGCGTGCGCAACATCCCCGCCGCGCTCTACAAGGCGCTCGGCGGGTTCGCCACCAA
>DATCEL010000131.1:0-7598 GCA_036510115.1 Caulobacteraceae bacterium | reverse complement strand
GTCCTCAGCCTGGAAGGCTGCCAGGTGACCGCCCAGCGGACGCTGGAAAAGGACGGCTATGTCGCCCTTCAGCTGGGCGCCGGGGCCAAGAAGGCGAAGAACACCAGCAAGGCCGAGCGCGGCCATTTCGCCAAGGCCCTGGTCGAACCCAAGCGCCATGTGGCCGAGTTTCGGGTCTCCGAAGATAATCTGATCGACGTCGGGGCCGAATTCACCGCCGACCATTTCGCCCCCGGCCAGAAGGTCGACGTCGCCGGCGTCACCGTCGGCAAGGGCTTCGCCGGGGCCATGAAGCGGTGGAATTTCGGCGGCATGCGCGCCACCCATGGCGTCTCGGTCTCGCACCGCGCCCACGGTTCCACCGGCCAGAGGCAAGACCCGGGCAAGGTGTTCAAGGGCAAGAAAATGGCTGGCCACATGGGCCAGGACCAGGTCACGACCCTCAATCTCACGGTATTCAAGGTCGATGTCGAGCGCGGCCTGATCATGATCAAGGGCGCCGTTCCCGGGACCGAAGGCACGTGGGTGAAGATCCGCGACGCGCTCAAATCGTCCGCCCCGAAAGATCTGCCGCGTCCGGGCGCCTTCAAGACCGCTGGCGGCGCCAAAGCGGCCGCGCCGGAAGTCGCCGATACGGCGGTCGAAGCGGCGCCGGAAGCGACCAACGGGGGCGAGGCATGAAAATCGAAGTCATCACCCTCAAGGGCGCCAAGGGCGGCGCCCTCGATCTGCCGGACGATATCTTCGGCATCGCCGATATCCGCGCCGATCTGCTGCAGCGCTGCGTCACCTGGCAACTGGCCAAGCGGCGGGCGGGCACACACAAGGTGCAGGTGCGCAACGAGGTCTCGCGCACGGGCAAGAAAATGTATCGCCAGAAGGGCACCGGCGGCGCCCGCCACGGCTCCCGCCGGGCGGCTCAGTTCGTCGGCGGCGCCCGGGCGTTCGGACCGGTGGTGCGAAGCCACGCCTTCGACCTGACCAAGAAGGTGCGGGCCCTGGCCCTGCGCCACGCGCTGTCGTCGAAGGCCGGGTCTGGCTCGCTTATCGTGCTCGACGTCGCGGCGCTCTCCGATCCCAAGACCGCGACTCTGCGGGCGGATCTGGCGGCCCTCGGCCTGACCAACGCCCTGATCATCGCCGGCGCGGAAGTCGATGCGAACCTCAAGATGGCGGCGCGCAACATTCCCAATATCGATGTGCTGCCCGACGCCGGCCTCAACGTATATGACGTCCTGCGCCGAAACACCCTGGTGCTGACCAAGGACGCCGTCGAAGCCATCCGGGTCCGCTTTGCCGCGAAGGAAGCCGCGTGATGACCGTCACCACGCGCCACTACGACACCATCCTCTCTCCGGTGATCACCGAGAAGGCGACGGTTCTGTCGGAGCACAACAAAGTCGTGTTCCGCGTCTCGCTGGACTCCACCAAGGAAGACATCGCCTCGGCCGTCGAGCAGCTGTTCAAGGTCAAGGTCACCAAGGTCAACACTCTGATCCAGAAGGGCAAGACCAAGCGCTTCCGCGGGCGTATGGGCCGCCGGTCCGACTTCAAGAAGGCCATCGTCACCCTCGAGGAAGGCCAATCCATCGACATCACGACGGGGCTGTAGGGTCTCATGGCGCTCAAACAGTTTAATCCCACTTCCCCCTCCAGGCGCGCTCTGGTGCTGGTGGACCGTTCCGAACTTCACAAGGGTCGGCCGGAGAAGAGCCTCGTCGAAGGCCTGACCAAGTCGGGCGGTCGCGGCGGCGGCGGTCGCATCGCCGTGCGCTTCCGCGGCGGCGGAGCCAAGCGTCTCTACCGGATGATCGACTTCAAGCGCCGCAAATGGGGCGTGGCCGGCAAGGTCGAACGCCTGGAATACGATCCCAACCGCACGGCGTTCATCGCCCTGATCAAATACGCCGACGGCGAGCTCGCCTATATCCTCGCGCCTCAGCGTCTGGCCGTGGGCGATGAGATCGTCGCCGCCGAAAAGGTTGACGTGAAGCCCGGCAACGCCTCGCCCCTGCGCGGCCTGCCGATCGGAACCATCATCCACAACGTCGAACTGAAGCCCATGAAGGGCGGCCAGATCGCCCGCTCGGCCGGGACCTACGCCCAACTCGTCGGCCGCGACGCCGGCTACGCCCAGATCCGCCTTAACTCCGGCGAACTGCGCATGGTGCAGGATACCTGCATGGCCACGGTGGGCGCGGTGTCCAACCCCGACCACATGAACGAAGTGCTCGGCAAGGCTGGCCGCGTGCGCCACAAGGGCCGCCGCCCGCACGTGCGCGGCGTGGCCATGAACCCGATCGATCACCCGCACGGCGGCGGCGAAGGCCGATCATCGGGCGGACGTCACCCGGTCACGCCGTGGGGCAAGCCCACCAAGGGGCGCAAGACCCGAAGCAACAAGGCTACGGACAAGTTCATTATCCGCAGCCGCCACGCGAAGAAGGCGCGCTAAGCCATGACCCGCTCGGTATGGAAAGGCCCATTCGTCGACGGCTATCTGCTCAAGAAGGCGGAGACCGCCCAGGCGTCGGGTCGCAAGGACGTGATCAAGACCTGGTCGCGGCGCTCGACGATCATGCCTCAGTTCGTCGGCCTGACCTTCGCCGTCCACAACGGCCACAAGCATGTGCCGGTGCTGGTTGGCGAGGACATGGTGGGCATGAAGTTCGGCGAGTTCGCCCCGACCCGCTACTTCCCCGGCCACGCGGCCGACAAGAAGGTCAAGAGGAAGTAGCATGAGCAAGAAAGCAAAGGCGCGGCGTCTGCAGCCGGTCGAGGCGATGTGCAAGGTTCGCTCGCTGCGCACCGGCGCGCGCAAGCTCAACCTGGTGGCGCAATCGATCCGTGGACTGAAGGTCCAGCGCGCCCTCAACGAATTGCAGTTCAGCCACAAGCGCATCGCCGCCGATGTGCGCAAGGCGCTCTATTCGGCGATCTCCAACGCCGAGAACAATCACAGCCTCGACATCGACAATCTCGTCGTCGCCGAAGCGTTTGTAGGTAAGAACCTGACGATGAAGCGTTTTTCCGCGAGAGCCCGCGGCCGGTCGTCCCGCATCGAAAAGCCGTTCTCGGAGATCACCATCGTGGTCCGTGAACTGGGCGAGGCCGCCTGATGGGTCAGAAAGTCAATCCGATCGGTCTTCGGCTCGGCATCAACCGCACCTGGGACAGCCGCTGGTTCGCCAGTGGTCCGGAATATGCCCGTCTGCTGCATGAAGACATGCACATGCGCCGTGAACTGAAGAAGCGCCTGAACCAGGCCGGCGTGTCGCGGATCATCATCGAGCGGCCGCACAAGCGCTGCCGGGTGACCATCTACGCCGCGCGCCCGGGCGTGATCATCGGCAAGAAGGGCGCCGATATCGAAAAACTGCGCAAGGACCTCTCGGCCATGACCGAGGGCGAGGTGCACCTCAACATCGTCGAAATCCGCAAGCCCGAGACCGACGCTCAGTTGGTGGCCGAGAACATCGCCCAGCAGCTTGAGCGCCGCATCGCCTTCCGCCGGGCCATGAAGCGCTCGATGCAGTCGGCCATGCGCCTGGGTGCCAAGGGCGTTCGCGTCGAGGTGGCCGGCCGCCTGGGCGGGGCCGAAATCGCCCGCGCCGAATCCTATCACGAGGGGCGCGTCCCCCGGCACACCCTGCGCGCCGACATCGACTACGGTTTCGCTGAAGCCAAGACCACCTACGGCATCATCGGCGTTAAGGCGTGGATCTTCAAAGGCGAGGTGCTCGAGCACGATCCGATGGCGCTCGACAAGCGCCTGGCCAGCGAATCCGGCCCGGCCGGCGAGGGCGGTGGGCGTGAACCCCGCGGCGACCGTCCCGATCGCGCCCCGCGCCGCGACCGCCGCGAAGCCGCGAACGCTTAGGGTCCGTCGTCATGCTGTCACCGAAAAAGACCAAGTACCGCAAGCAGTTCAAGGGCAAGATCCATGGACTGGCCAAGGGCGGCTTTTCGCTGAACTTCGGCTCCCATGGCTTGAAGTCGGTCGAGCCGGAGCGGATCACAGCGCGCCAGATCGAGGCCGCCCGCCGCGCCATCACCCGCCAGATGAAGCGTCAGGGCCGGGTGTGGATTCGCATCTTCCCCGACGTTCCGGTCAGCGACAAGCCGGCCGAAGTGCGCATGGGCAAGGGCAAGGGCGCGGTTGAATACTGGGCCGCGCGCGTCGCCCCGGGCCGGATCATGTTCGAGATCGACGGTGTGCCGGACGATGTCGCCCGCGAGGCTCTGCGGCTGGGCGCCGCCAAGCTGCCGGTGAAGACCCGCGTCGTCACCCGCCTGGCCACCACGGCGGAGGCTGCCTGAGATGAAGATCGATGATGTCCGTCGCTTGACGGCCGACCAGCTTACCGACCAGTTGCTCAGCCTGAAGAAGGAGCAGTTCAACCTGCGCTTTCAGGCGGCCACCGGCCAGATGGAAAAGACCCATCGCGTGGAAGAGGTGCGCCGCGATATCGCGCGCATCAAGACTGTCCTGCGCGCCAAGGCCCCGGCGGCCTAGAGGAAGACGGAAACAGCCATGCCTAAACGAATCCTCGAGGGATTGGTCGTCTCCGACAAGGGCGACAAGACGGTCATCGTCCGCGTCGAGCGGACCTTCCTGCATCCCTTGCTCAAGAAGACCGTGCGCCGGTCCAAGAAGTACCACGCGCACGATGAAGCCAACGCCTACCACGCCGGCGACGTCGCCAGGATCATGGAGTGCGCGCCGAAGTCCAAGCTGAAGACCTGGGAAGTGCTTCCCAAGGAAGCGGGCGCCCAATGATCCAGATGCAGACCAATCTCGAAGTGGCCGACAATTCGGGCGCGCGCCGGGTGATGTGCATCAAGGTGCTCGGCGGCGCCGGGCGCCGCTATGCCGGCGTCGGCGACAAGATCGTGGTTTCGGTCAAGGAAGCCATCCCGCGCGGCCGGGTGAAGAAGGGCGACGTTCTGCAAGCGATCGTCGTGCGCACCTCCTCGGCCATCAAGCGCAAGGACGGTTCGGTAATCCGCTTCGACCGCAACGCCGCGGTCATCGTCAACAAGCAGTCCGAGCCCATTGGCACGCGCATCTTCGGCCCGGTGCCGCGCGAGCTGCGGGCCAAGAACCATATGAAGATCATTTCCCTCGCCCCGGAGGTGCTGTGATGGCCGCCAAGATCAAAAAGGGCGACCGGGTTGTACTGCTCACCGGCAAGGACAAGGGCCGCTCCGGTCAGGTGACCAAGGTTCTGCCCAAGGACGAGCGCGTGTTCGTCGCCGGTCTCAATCTCGTCAAGCGGCACACCGCGCCCAGCCAGGCCGATCCGCAGGGCGGCATCAAGACCAAGGAAGCCAGCATCCATGTCTCCAACGTGGCGATTGCCGATTCCAAAGGCCGGCCGACGCGCGTCGGCTTCCGCGTCGAGGACGGCAAGAAGGTGCGATTCGCCAAGACCACGGGCGAGGTGATCCATGGCTGAGCAAGCTTACGAACCCCGGATGAAGGCCGACTATCGCCAGCGCATTCGTAAGGCGTTGAAGGACGAGTTTGGCTATTCCAACGAAATGCGGATTCCCAAGCTCGACAAGATCGTCATCAACATGGGCATCGGCGAAGCCGTGGCGGATTCCAAGAAGCCCGCCTCGGCGATGAAGGATCTGGCGGCGATCACCGGGCAAAAGCCGGTGGCGACCAAGGCCCGCACCTCCATCGCCGGCTTCAAGCTGCGCGAAGGCATGGTCGTGGGCGCCAAGGTCACCCTGCGCAAGGATCGCATGTATGAGTTCCTCGACCGGCTGATCACCATCGCCTTGCCCAGGGTGAAGGATTTCCGAGGTCTCAAAGCCACCAGCTTCGATGGTCGCGGCAACTACGCCATGGGCCTCAAGGAGCATCTCGTCTTCCCCGAGATCAACTACGACGAGATCGATCAGGTCTGGGGCATGGACATCATCGTCTGCACGACCGCGAAGACCGACGACGAAGCGCGCGCGCTTCTCAAGGAATTCCAATTTCCGTTCGCGGCTTGAGCCGGGAAGAGAAAGAGACATAACCCATGGCCAAGAAGAGCGCCGTCAACCGCAACGAAAGGGTCCGCAAGCTGGTCAAACAGTTCGCAGCCAAACGAGCGGCCTTGAAGGCTACCGCCGAGAACGAGGCCTTGTCGCTCGAGGAGCGTTTCGACGCGCGCCTCAAGCTGGCCAAGCTGCCGCGCAACTCCGCGCCCGGGCGCATCCGCAACCGCTGCGCCGTGACCGGCCGCCCGCGCGCCTACTACCGCAAACTGAAGATGAGCCGCATCGCCTTGCGAGACCTGGGATCTGCCGGCCAGATCCCCGGTCTGGTGAAGGCGAGCTGGTGAGGCTGACATGGTGAATGATCCCATCGGCGATATGATCGCCCGTATTCGCAACGCGGCCATGCGGCGCCGCGCCAAGGTCTCGACGCCCGCGTCAAAGATGCGTGAGCGCGTGCTCGAAGTGCTGCGCACCGAAGGCTACATCCGCGGCTTCGCCCTGGTGCAAAAGCCCGGCGCCTTCCCGGAGTTCGAGGTCGAGCTGAAGTACTTCGACGGCGAGCCGGTGATCGCCGAGATCAGCCGCGTGTCCAAGCCTGGGCGGCGGGTCTATTCGGCCATCTCCGACCTCAAGCCGGTGAAGAACGGCCTGGGCATTTCGATTCTGTCGACGCCCAAGGGCGTGATGAGCGACACCGCCGCGCGCGAAGCGCACGTGGGCGGCGAAGTCCTCTGTCGGGTGTACTGAGATGTCGCGCATCGGCAAGAATCCCATCGCCATTCCCGCCAACGTCACCGTGACCATCGACGGTCAGACGGTCGGCGTGAAGGGCCCCAAGGGCGAGCTGTCGTGGACCGTCAGCGACGAGATCGTCGTTGCAACGCAGGACGGCTCGATCACCTTTACGCCCCGCGACGACAGCTCGCGGGCGCGCGCCATGTGGGGCCTCTCGCGCACCCTGGTGAACAACATGGTCGTGGGCGTCACCTCCGGCTACGAGAAAACGCTTGAGCTGGTCGGTGTCGGCTATCGCGCCGCGATGAAGGGCCAGTCGCTCTCCATGCAGCTCGGCTTCTCGCACGAAGTCGACGTTCCCGCCCCGAAGGGGGTGTCGTTCCAGGTTCCCCGTCCGGTGGAAATCAGAATCGCCGGTATCGACAAGCAACTGGTTGGTGAAACGGCCGCCCGCATCCGCAAGATCCGTCCGCCGGAGCCCTACAAGGGCAAGGGCGTGCGCTTTGCGGGCGAGAAGGTTCGTCGCAAGGAAGGCAAGAAGAAGTAGCCATGGCGCTCTCATCCCGCCAATCCGCCCTCAAGCGCGCCCAGCGCGTGCGTCGCCGCCTGAAAAGTCTGGCGGCCGGGCGTCCGCGCCTCAGCGTCTTCCGCTCGGGCAAGAACATCTATGCCCAGGTGATCGACGATGCGAAGGGCGTGACCCTCGCCGCCGCCTCCTCGCTTGAGGCCGACGTCGACAAGGGCTCGCACCGGGACGGCGCGGCCAAGGTCGGCGCCCTCGTGGCCCAACGCGCCCTCGAGAAGGGGGCCAAGAACGTGGTCTTCGATCGCGGCGGTTACATCTATCACGGCCGGATCAAAGCGCT
>DATCEL010000130.1:0-2695 GCA_036510115.1 Caulobacteraceae bacterium | reverse complement strand
CCGGCGCCGTCGGCTGCGGTGCGCTGCCAGCGCCCGCAACCTTCAGCCGAACCAGGGTCGAGCCGATGGCCAGGGTGTCGCCGATCTCGCCGCCCACCCAGATGATCTCGCCTTCCACCGGCGAGGGAATTTCCACCGTCGCCTTGTCGGTCATCACCGCGGCCAGAGGATCGTCCTCGCGCACGAGATCGCCGACCTTCACGTGCCATTCGACGAGCTCGGCCTCGGCCACGCCCTCGCCGACGTCCGGCAGCTTGACCACGTGCTCGCCCATCAACGCGTCTCCATGATTTCGCGCATTGCGGCGCCGACGCGCGCGGGTCCGGGGAAATAGGCCCATTCCTGGGCGTGCGGATAGGGCGTGTCCCAGCCGGCGACCCGCAGGACCGGCGCTTCCAGTTGGAAGAAGCAGGCCTCCTGGACCAGGGCGACGAGCTCGGCCCCGAAACCGGAGGTGAGCGTCGCCTCGTGCAAGACGATGCAGCGTCCGGTCTTCTTCACCGAAGCGGTGATGGTCTCGAGATCGAGCGGGACCAGCGTGCGGACATCGATCACCTCGGCGTCGATTCCGGTCTCCTCGGCGGCCGCCAGGGCGACATAGACCATGGAGCCATAGGTGATCACGGTGACGGCCGACCCCTCGCGCCGGATCGCCGCGTGGCCCAGCGGAACCGTGTAGTGGCCCTCTGGAACCTCGCCGAGGTCGTGCTTCGACCAAGGCGTCACCGGCCGGTCGTGGTGGCCGTCGAAGGGGCCGTTGTAGAGGCGCTTGGGCTCGAGAAAGATCACCGGGTCGGGGCTCTCGATGGCGGAAATGAGCAGGCCCTTGGCGTCATGCGGATTGGCCGGCACCACCGTCATCAAGCCGGCGACGTGGGTGAACAGGGCCTCGGGGCTTTGGCTATGGGTCTCGCCGCCGAAAATGCCGCCGCCGGTGGGCATGCGGATGACCATCGGGCAGGTGAAATCGCCGGCCGAGCGATGGCGCAGCCGGGCGGCTTCGGAGACAATCTGATCGTAGGCCGGATACATATAGTCGGCGAACTGGATCTCGACGCAGGGCCTCAGGCCATAGGCGGCCATGCCGATGGCCGCGCCGACGATGCCCAGCTCATTGATCGGGGTGTCGAAGCAGCGGCTGGCGCCGTACTTCTGTTGCAGGCCCTGGGTGCAGCGGAAGACGCCGCCGAAAAAGCCGACATCCTCGCCAAAGACCACGACCGTGTCGTCACGGCTCATGGAGACGTCCATGGCGTCGCGGATCGCCTCGATCATCGACATGCGGGCCATCGCCTAGACCCCGATCTGTTGGCGCTGACGACGCAGATGCGGCGGCGGCTCGGCGTAGACGTCCTCGAAGATGTCGCGCGTCGAGGGCCGGCCGCCGGCGTGCAGCGTCCCGTGACGCTCAGCCTCTTTCTGCGCGGCGACGACGTCGGCCATGATCTCGGTTTCGGCCTGGGTGTGGCGTTCGGCCGACCAGGCGTCGATGGCGATCAGGTGATCCTTGAGCCGGACGAGCGGATCGCCGAGCGGCCAGCCCTCCGACTCCGCCTTGGGGCGATAGGCTGACGGATCGTCGGAACTGGAGTGGGCGCCGGCCCGATAGGTGACATATTCGACAAGGGTGGGACCGAGGTTGCGCCTTGCTCGCTCAACCGCCCAGGCGGCGACCGAATATACCGCCAGATAGTCATTGCCATCGACGCGGAGGGCCGGAATGCCGAAGCCGAGGCCGCGGGCGGCGAAGGTGCCCGAGCCGCCGCGCGCGATCCCCTGGAAGGTCGAGATCGCCCACTGATTGTTGACCACGTTGAGCACCACCGGCGCCTTATAGGTCGAGGCGAAGACGAGCGCGGCGTGAAAGTCGGATTCGGCCGTCGCCCCGTCGCCGACCCAGGCGGCGGCGATCTTGTCGTCGCCCGTGATGGCCGAGGCCATGGCCCAGCCCACCGCCTGGATGAACTGGGTGGTGAGATTGCCAGAGACAGAGAAAAATCCGTGCGACTTGGAGGAATAGAGGACCGGCAGTTGCCGTCCTTTCAAGGGGTCGCGTTCGTTCGAATAGATCTGGCACATCATGTCGACGAGCGGATAGTCGCCGGCGACCAGCAGGCCGGCCTGGCGATAGGTGGGAAAGTTCATGTCGCCCGGCGAAAGGGCGACGCGAAAGGCGCAGCTCACCGCCTCCTCGCCGGTGTGCTGCATATAGAAGCTGGTCTTGCCCTGGCGCTGGGCCATCTGCATGCGGGCGTCGAAGGCGCGCAGGGTCATCATGTGGCGCAGACCCCGGATTAACGCCTCCTTGTCCAGCGCCGGCGCCCACGGGCCGACCGCGCGGCCGTCGCGATCCAGCACCCGGATAATCGAAAAGGCGAGATCGCGGATCTCCTTGGGGTCGACGTCGACGTTCGGCCGTTCCACTGAGCCCGCCTCGGGGATGACGACATTCGAAAAGTCAGGCTTGCCGCCCGGCCGACTGGCCGGCTCGGGAACCTGAAACCTAAGCGGTGTGGTCACGGTCGCGCTCCGGTTGGCCTGACGGCTTCGTTTCGAGGACATATTTTCCAACACAGGCCTCCACAGCGCGACTCATCGCAAAATCATTCCCCAGGGCGCTGGTGAGCGAGCCTGCAATGATATAGGGCTCCAGTGAGAAAGCTTGCCAAAGGCATTCTGCTCTTGCGGGGTCATT
>DATCEL010000129.1:0-3070 GCA_036510115.1 Caulobacteraceae bacterium | reverse complement strand
CCCGGCTTCGCCGGTACTCCCCCCGCTTCGCAGGGGGAGATCCGCTCCAGCGTGGTGTCCCAGTCGCTCATCAGTATGTCAACGGAGCGCACCTCGACGCCGTGCTCGCGGGCGTCGCGCACCAGTTGGGCCGGCTGGTAGAAGCCCATGGGCTGACTGTTGAGCATGGCGGCGCAGAAGGCGTCGGGCCGCCAGCGTTTGAGCCACGCCGAGACATAGACGAGCTTGGCGAAGCTGATGGCGTGGCTCTCGGGAAACCCGTAGGAGCCGAACCCCTCGATCTGGCGAAAACACCGCGTGGCGAACTCGGCGTCATAGCCGCGCGCGATCATGCCATCGACGAACTTGGCCCCATAGACGCCCACGTCGCCGTTGTGCCGGAAGGTGGCCATGGATCGGCGCAGACCGTTGGCTTCCTCCGGGGTGAACCTAGCCGCCTCGATGGCCAGGCGCATGGCCTGCTCCTGAAAGAGCGGTACGCCTAGGGTTTTGCCGAGAACGCTCTTCAGCTCGTCGGACGGCCCATGTTCCGGCCCCGGCGCGGGGAAAATCACCGGCTCCAGCCCTTCGCGCCGGCGCAGATAGGGATGGACCATGTCGCCCTGGATGGGCCCTGGCCGGACGATGGCGACCTCGATAACCAGATCGTAGAACCGTTTCGGCTTCATGCGCGGCAACATGGACATCTGGGCGCGGCTCTCGACCTGGAAGACGCCCACGGAATCGGCCTTTGAAAGCATTTCATAGACGGCCGCGTCCTCGCCCGGAATGTCAGCCATGTCGGCGATATCGAGCGCGGTCATGGCCTTGCGGATCGCCGTCAGCATGCCCAGCGCCAGGACATCGACCTTCATCAGACCGAGGGCGTCGATGTCGTCCTTGTCCCATTCGATGAAGGTGCGGTCCTTCATCGCGGCGTTGCCGATGGGGACGGTCTCGTCCAACCGCCGCTTGGTCAGCACGAAGCCGCCCACGTGCTGCGACAGATGTCGGGGAAAGCCCAACAGAGCCTCGGCCAGGGTGACCGCGCGACGGATTTCCGGGCTTCGCGGATCGAGGCCGGCCTGACGGATATGATCGTCGGGCAAGCCATCGCCGTGACCGCCCCAGACCGTGTTCGCCAATGCCTGGGTGACGTCCTCCGTTAGCCCTAACGCCTTGCCGACGTCGCGGATGACGCTGCGCGGCCGATAGTGAATCACCGTGGCGCAGATCGCCGCCCGCTCGCGCCCATAACGCTCATAGACATATTGGATCACCTCCTCGCGCCGCTCATGCTCGAAATCGACATCGATGTCGGGCGGCTCGTCGCGCTCCTTGGAGATGAAGCGGGCGAAGAGCATGTCATGGTCGGGTTGGGTCGGGTCGACCGCCGTCACGCCCAGGCAAAAGCAGACCACCGAATTGGCCGCGGAGCCGCGCCCCTGGCACAAAATCCCCTTCCCGCGCGCCCAGGCGACAATGTCATGCACGGTGAGGAAATAGTTGGGATAATCAAGTTCCTCGATCAGGGCGAGTTCATGGCCCAGAAGCCGGCTGACCTTGTCTGGAACGCCGGCCGGATAGCGCCAGGCCGCGCCGCGCCAGGCGAGATCGGTCAAATGGGCGATGGGACTCTTGCCCGGTGGCACGGGCTCGTCGGGATATTCATATTTCAACTGACCGAGATCGAAACCGACCCGGGCGGCGACTTCGGCCGTGCGCTCGACCGCCGCCGGCCAGAGGGCGAAAAGGCGGGTCATTTCGGCGGGAGATTTCAGGTGCCGCTCGGCATTGGCTTCCAGCCTCAGGCCGGCGTCGTCGATGGCGCATTTCTCGCGCACGCAGGTGAGGATGTCCTGCAGCGCCCGCCGCTCCGGCCCATGATAGAGTACGTCATTGGCGGCGATGAGCGGCGCGCGGCGCCGCTCGGCCAGAGCGTCCAGTCGCCAGAGACGCTTCAGATCGCGCCCGCCGTAGGGCCTGGAGGCTACGAGCCAGGCGCGGCCGGCAAAGGCCTCGGCGAGGCTGGCGAGTTGGACTTCGAAGGACTCGTCGAGATTTCGCGGTGGGACGACGAGGATGAGCTGGCCCTCGCCGTGGGCCAGAAGATCGGCGCCGGTAAGGTGGCATTCGCCCTTGGCGGCGCGGCGCTGGCCCAAGGTCAAAAGACGGGTCAGCCGTCCCCACGCTTCGCGGTCGGTCGGATAGCAGAGGACACTCGGCGTCGCGTCGGCGAAATCGAGCCGCGCTCCGGCCAGAACTCTCTGGTCGATCTCCCGTCCCTTGGCCCAGGCGCGCACCACTCCGGCCAGGGTGTTGCGATCGGTTATGCCGATAGCCGCCAGACCCAGCGCCTTGGCTGCCAGCACCAGCTCGCCCGGATGCGAAGCGCCGCGCAAGAAGCTGTAGTTGGTGGTGGTCTGAAGCTCCGCGTAGGTCATGCGAGGTTTATCCGCAGATTACGCAGATGAACGCAGATGACGCAGGCGCTTGGACTTACTCCTCCGCTCATCCCCGCGAAAGCGGGGACCCAGGATTTTTTCGCTCGCCCGAAAAGAGTCTTTCTCACCGGAAGATCGCCAAGCTGGACACCACTGGGTCCCCGCTTTCGCGGGGATGAGCGGGTGGGGGGCCATCTGCGTAATCTGCGGATAAACCTTCTTGGTCATTTGTGGATTCATCCGAACAGGCCGTGCAGCCACCATTTCGGCGGATGGCTTGCGTCGTAGAGCCCGGCGCGAAACAGCCAGAAGCGCGCGCCGACCTCGTCCTCCACCTGATAATAATCCCGCGCCCGCAGGGGGTCGGCCGTCTCGAACGAGCGGCGCCACCATTCTTCGCCGAGACGCTCCGGTCCCTCGGCGCGGCGCACGCGGTGCGCTCTCCCGCGCCAACGGAACAACACCGGCGGATCGTCGGGCACGGGCGCGACCACCTCGATGGGCTCGGGCCGTCGGAAGAGACGCAAGGGGCGCGGTCGCTCCCCGTCCCAGCCGGCGTTTTTTGACGGCGACAGCGGCGGACGGCGCTTCGTCGCCCGCTCCGGCGCGTGGCTGGGAAAAGCCTCGGCGCGCCACACCGCCCCTTC
>DATCEL010000128.1:0-2308 GCA_036510115.1 Caulobacteraceae bacterium | reverse complement strand
CGAAGATATGAGTCGGCGTTACGCGCCCGCGTCGACAGGCCGACAATCTCCGCCCGCGGGCTGAGCGCCAGCAAATATTGATCCGCGCACTGATCGAGGGAGAGGACTCGCGGCGCGGCGCTCGCAACGCTGGCGGCGAGGATCACGGCGGCGCCCGCCAGTGCGGCGCGCGGGCGCATCAGGCTTTAGTCGACGACAATGCCGTGGAGTAGCCCGTCCAGCATCACCTTGGTCAGTTCCTCGGTCGGGGCCCACTCAAAATCGGGCTTGGTCAGCAGCAGAGTGACTAGGCCGTGACAGGCGGACCACAGAACCTGGTGGACGGCGCTGGGATCGCCGGTGCGCAGCCGGCCCTGGGCGGCGACCTCGCGAATCACCGAGGCGAAGCGGTCGAGGCACTCCGAACCGAGCTGCATGCTGGCGTCTTGCCGGCGGATCGAATCCACCCCTGGCGTCGAGCAGAAGACCAGCCGGTAGGCGTTGGGGTGGGCAAGGGCGAAACGGATGTAGCCCTCCAGCATCAGTCGGACGCGCGCCACCGCGTCGATCGGCATGGCCGAGACCAGGCGGTTGCCGGCCAGCAATTCCTCCATCGCCCCGGTGCAAATCTCCAACAGGATCTGATCCTTGTCGCGGAAGTGCATGTACAGGGCCGTCGACGAGACGCCGACTTCATCGGCGATCTTGCGAATGGTCGCCGCCTCATAGCCGTCGGCGACGAAAATGCGCTCGGCCGCCTCGAGAATTTCGGCCCGGCGCAGGTGGCCGTCGCCCTTGGCCTTGCGCGCCGAGCGACGCGGTTCATTGAGTATGGCGGTCAAGCGCGGCCCTCGTGAAGAAAATTTCGAGCGCACACTACACGACAATCCCGCTGGCGGGACAAGAGAGTCGGAGTAGCGCCCGGTCGCCTTGGCGGGTAATCGTCCAAAGGTGAGTGAGAAGCATCTTCCTGAACTCGCGGCGTGGCCCGTGGCGCTCACCGCCCAGCCGTGGGCCGACCACGCCTTGGTTGACAGCGGCGGCGGCAGGAAGCTGGAACGTTACGGGCCCTATCTCATCGTCCGCCCTGAGCCGCAGTGCCTGTGGGCCCCGCGACTGCCGGAGGCTGTCTGGCGCGAGGCCTTCGCCGTCTTCGAACCCACCGACGAGGACGAAGCTGGCCATTGGCGCTTTTCCGGATCGGCGGAAGAGACCTGGCCCATGGCCTGGCGCGACGTGCGCTTTCACGCCCGCTTCACCGCCTTCCGGCATCTGGCCGTCTTTCCCGAGCACGCCGCCAACTGGGAATGGATCGTCGCCCGCTTGGCCTCGGCGCGGCCGGGCCTGAAACTACTCAATCTCTTCGGTTACACCGGCATCGCCAGCCTGGCGGCGGTCAAAGCCGGGGCCAGCGTCACCCACGTCGACGCCTCCAAGCGGGCGGTCGGCTGGGCGCGGGACAACGCCGCCCTCTCCGGGCTGGGCGACGCGCCGATCCGCTGGATCTGCGAGGACGCAAAAAAGTGGGTGGCCCGCGAACAGAGGCGCGGCGCGCGTTACGACGCCATCGTCCTCGACCCGCCGAAATTCGGCCGCGGCCCCGCCGGCGAGGCCTGGAGGCTCTATGAAGATCTGGCGGAGCTGATGGCCGGCTGCGCCGCCCTGCTGTCGGACGAGGCGTCTTTCCTGATCCTCAACGCCTACTCCGAACGGATCACCGGCTTGTCCCTGGCCCATCTGACGGCGGACGTGCTCTGCGGCCGCGGTGGGACGATCGATTGGGGCGAACTCACTTTGGCGGAAGAAGGCGTCGGTCGCGCGGCCGGCCTCTCCTTCTTCGCACGCTGGAGCGCGCTGTGAAGGTCGTCACCTCGCTGACCAACGAGACGGTCAAATTCGTGCGCGCCTTGCATCTGAAGAAGGCGCGGGAGGAAAGTGGTCTTTTCCTCGCCGAGGGCCTCAAGATCGTCACCGAGGCGGTGGACCTGGGTTTCGCCCCAGTGATCCTCATGCACGGCGCGCAGGCCGCCGGCCACCCTCAGTTCAACCGCGCTCAAGCCTTGGCGCGCGAGACCATCGAAGTGACGCCGGCGATCCTCGAAAAGGTCTCCCGGCGGGAAAATCCACAGACCGTGCTGGGGGTGTTCGAGCAGCGGTTCACGGTCCTCGCCGATCTCAAGGCCGATGGCGTTCTGGTCGGTCTTGAGGCGGTGCGCGATCCGGGCAATCTTGGCGCAATCCTGCGCACCGCCGACGCCGCCGGATGCGCCGGCGTGATCCTCATCGGCGACACCTGCGATCCCTATTCGGTAGAGGCGGTGCGCGCGAC